>CANJKY010000030.1 GCA_947474875.1 Gemmataceae bacterium | reverse complement strand
TGCACATCGGCGGGGTCCGCACGGCCCTGTTCTGCTGGCTGCTGGCGAAGCGGCACGGCGGGCAGTTCATCCTCCGCATCGACGACACGGACGACGCCCGCAACCGGGCGGAGGCGGTGCGGCCGATCATCGACGGGTTCAAGTGGCTGGGCGTGGACTGGGACGAAGGCCCGACCGCCGACGCCAGCGGGAACAGCTTCGGCCCGCACAAGCCGTACTACCAGGGGCAGCGGAACGACAAGTACGAGGCGGCGGCGATGAGGCTGCTGGCCGAGGGGAAGGCGTACCCGGACTACACTCCGACCGAAGTTCAGGCGGCGGCGAAGGAAGCCGCTGACCTCGCACGAAAAGCCTACGTCCACCGGGGCAGCAACCGGGACGTACCGGCCGAGGAGAACGTCCGCCAGTATGCGGCGAAGAAAGCCCCGCTGCTGCTCCGGGTGGAGACGGGGAAGAGCGTGAAATTCGTGGATGCGGTGAAGGGCAAACAGGACATCAGCACCGACACCATCCGCGACCCGATTCTGCTCCGCGGGCCGAACGAGACCGGCCTGTGCCGGGCGGTGTACAACTACGCCACGGTTATCGATGACATCGACTTCGGCATCACGCATGTGGTGCGGGGGATCGAACACCTGTCGAACACCCCGCCGCAGATTCTGATGTACCAGGCGCTAGGGGCCGAGCATCCGACGTTCGGGCATCTCCCGCAGGTGTATTACAACGGCAAGAAGATGAGCAAGCGGGACACCCCGCCGCTCACCGCCGATGAGATCGCCAAGCTGAAGGCGTGCGGGTGGACGGACGACGAGATCAAGGGCCGGGACGACCTGAACATCGTCGCGCTCGCCTTCTACAAGGAGATCGGTTACCTGCCCGAGGCGATGATTAACTACCTGTGTCGAATCGGGTGGAGCCTGGACGCCGAGACGGAGTTCATGACCCTGGACACGCTGAAGGCGAACTTCAGCCTGGAGCGGGTGACGGACGCGCCGGGCAACTACGACGCCAAGAAGCTGTTCTGGATTCAGGGCGAGCACATGAAGCTGGTGCCGACCGCCGAGAAGGTGGAGCGGTGCGTGCCGTTCCTGAAGCGGGCGAAGCTGATCGGCGACACCCTCGACGACCGCACCCGGGCGGTGCTGACGAAGATCGTGGACGCCTCCGGCGACCGCATCAAGCTGTTCAGCGACGTGCTGGCGTTCGCCGCGCCGGTGCTGAAACCGGAGATCGAGTACGACCCGAAGGCGGTGGAGAAGGCGTTCAAGGACCCGAACGCGAAAGTGCTGCTGGCCGAGTTCGCCGAGGTGCTGAAGGGGTGCGACCCGTTCGACGCCGCCACCACCGACAAGGCGGCGCACGACTTCCTGGCGGCCAAGGGGATGAAACTCGGCGCCCTCCAGATGCCGCTGCGGGTGGCCGTCACCGGGACCACCTCCGGGTTCGGCATCTTCGACACGCTGGCGATCCTCGGCAAGGAAACGGCGTTGAAGCGGATCGCGGCCGCTCTGAAATAGGCGCGGTCCGGGTGCCGGCCGGCGGCCGGCGCCTACACTTCTTTGCCGAGTCATCCGCGCCACCCTCCGGCTGCCGCCAACACCCGAGATTGCGGTGATCGGCGGTAGCCCTTGCGGTAGAATACCCCCCTGCCAACCGGCCAGCACGAACGGAGGCGGACGGCTTGCACCAGCGAGGGGCCGCGGCGTGAGCACCACGGATCGCGAGCGACTCCGGTCGGCGACCGACACCCCCCTATTCCGATACGGCACGACCGCCGCCGCCGTCGCCGCGGCGACGGCGGTCCGCTGGCTGTTCGACCCGCTGCTGGACGACCGAATCCCGTACGCCACGTTCTTCGCCGCCGTCGCCCTGGCCGCCTGGGTAGGCGGGTTGCGGACCGGCCTGCTGGCGACCGGGCTGGGGGCCTGGCTCGCCGTGACCTTCGTGGTGCCGCCCCGCCACCCGTTCGCCCTGCCGTCCGGCCCCCACCTGGTCGGGCTGCTCATGTACCTGGCGGTCGGCCTTACCATCACCGGGTTCGGCGAGGCACTGCGGGCGGGCCGGCGGCGGGAGGCCGAGCAGGGGGAGCGGCTGCGGACCACCCTGGCCAGCATCGGGGACGCGGTCATCACCACCGACACCGCCGGCCGGGTGACGAACCTGAACACGGTGGCCGAGGCGCTGACCGGGTGGGCGAACGCCGAGGCCGTCGGCCGGCCGCTCGACGAGGTGTTCCGCATCGTGAACGAGGCGACCCGCCGGCCGGTGGAGAACCCGGCCTTCCGGGCACTCGAAGAGGGGGTCATCGTCGGGCTGGCCAACCACACCGTTCTGATCGCCAGGGATGGCCGCGAGCGGCCGATCGACGACAGCGCCGCCCCCATCCGGTCCGAGGGCGGTGAGGTAGTCGGGTGTGTGCTGGTGTTCCGGGACATCAGCGAGCGGTACGAGGCCGAGCGGCAACTGCGGGATAAGGACGCGCAGTTGCGGCTGGCGATCCGGGCGGCCGACATGATCGTCTGGCGGTGGGACCTGGCCACCGGCCTGGTCACCCGGCTGGGCGACGCCCCGCCCGACCCGCCCGAGCTGTTCGAGCAGGTGATGGCGACCATCCACCCGGCCGACCTGCCGGCGGTCCGCGAGCGGATCGCCGCCGCCATGCGGCCGGACGGCCCGGAGCTTTACGTCTCGGAGCACCGGCACAACCAGACGCCGGACGGCTCGTGGCGGTGGATCCTGGTTCACGGGCGAGTGGTCCGGGACGAACAGGGGCGGCCGGTCGCCATGTTCGGGCTGGGCATGGACATCACCGCCACCAAGCGGGCCGAAGCGGAGGTGCGGGCGAGCGAGGAGAAGTTCCGCACCCTGTTCGAGACGATGGACGAGGGGTTCTGCGTCATCGAGTTCCTGGACGGCCCGCACGGGCCGCTGAGCGACTACATCCACGTCCTCGCCAACCCGGCGTACACGGCCAACGCCGGCATCCCGGACATCGTCGGGCAGAAGGTGCGGGAGCTGGTGCCGGACGAGGCGGACGCGTGGGTGGACACCTACCGCACGGTGCTCGTCACCGGCCGGCCCGTGCGGTTCGAGCGGGAGTTGGCGGCCACCGGCCGGCACCTCGAACTGGCCGCGTTCCGCATCGACCCGCCGGAGCGGCGGCAGGTGGCCGTCCTGTTCAAGGACGTCACCCCCCGCAAGCGGGCCGAGGCCGAGGTGCGAGGGAGCGAGGAGCGGTTCCGGTCGCTCGTCACCGCCACCACCCAGATCGTGTGGACGGCCTCGCCCGACGGCCGCGTGGACGAGGACAGCCCGACGTGGCGGGCGTTCACCGGCCAGACCACCGAGCAGTGGCTCGGGTGGGGGTGGGGAGACGCCATCCACCCCGACGACCGGGACGCGGCGGTGGCGGCGTGGCGGCAGGCGGTGGTGAACAGGTCCATCATCGACCACGAGTACCGGCTGCGGCGGCACGACGGCGAGTACCGCTGGACTTCGGTGCGGGTGGTGCCGGTGCTGGAGGCGGACGGCCGCATCCGCGAGTGGGTGGGCACGAACACGGACATCACCGACCGCAAGCGGGCGGAGGCCGAGCGGGAGGACCTGGTCCGCCAGCTGCGGGAGCAGGACCGCCGCAAGGACGAGTTCCTGGCCACCCTGGCGCACGAACTCCGCAACCCGCTCGCCCCGCTCCGCAACGGGCTACAGGTGATGAAGCTGGCCGGCGGCGACCCGGCGGCGGTGGAGAAGGCCCGCGGCATGATGGAGCGGCAGGTGGAGCAGATGGCCCGCCTGATCGACGACCTGATGGACCTGTCCCGCATCACCCGGGGCAAGATCGCGCTACAGAAGACCCGCCTGCCGCTGGCGGCGTCGGTGCGGAACGCGGTGGACACCAGCCGCCCGCTCATCGACCAGCAGGGGCACACCCTGGCGGTGGCGGTGCCGGACGAGCCGATCTACGTGGACGGGGACAACACCCGGCTGACGCAGATCTTCGCCAACCTGCTGAACAACGCGGCCAAGTACACCGTACCGGGCGGCCACATCCGGCTGACCGTGGAGCGGCAGGGGAGTGACGCGGTGGTCAGCGTGGCAGACTCGGGGGTAGGCATCCCGCCCGCCATGCTGGACAAGGTGTTCGACATGTTCAGCCAGGTGGACCGGTCGCTGGAGCGGGCGCAGGGCGGGCTGGGCATCGGGCTGAACATCGTCCAGCGGCTGGTGGAGATGCACGGCGGGAGCATCGAGGCGCACAGCGACGGCCACGGGACGGGCAGCACGTTCACGGTGCGGCTGCCGGTGGTGCTGACCGTCCCGACCGACCGGCGGGACGGCGGGGACGGGGGCCAGTCCGCGGCCGCCGTCCGCCGCCGAGTCTTGGTGGTGGACGACAACCGGGACGCGGCGATCAGCCTGGCCGAGATGCTGGACCTGATGGGGAACGAGTCCCGGACCGCCCACGACGGCCTCCAGGCGGTGGCCGCGGCCGCGGCGTTCCACCCGGACGTCATCCTAATGGACATCGGCATGCCGAAGCTGAACGGGTACGACGCCTGCCGCCGCATCCGCGAGCAGCCGTGGGGTGGCACGCCGGTGATCGTCGCCTGCACCGGCTGGGGGCAGGACGACGACCGGCGGAAGTCCCGGGAGGCGGGGTTCGACTTCCACCTGATCAAGCCGGTGGACCCGGCCGAGCTGGAGAGCCTGCTGGCCGGGCTACGGGGCCATGACCGGGTGACGGCCGCCGGCCGGGTCGCCCCGGCCGTAGAATGAGGTCATGCGTCAGCCCGGGACCGCTCCGATTCGCACCCGCCCCGAACTGCTCGCCCCCGCCGGCGACTGGGAGGCGCTCCGCGCCGCCGTCGCCAATGGCGCCGACGCCGTGTACTTCGGGCTACCACAGTATCCACATTGATCGCGTCCGCCGACTGCTCCGCAAGCCTTCGGTGTAACGGTGGTACGTCCAGGTCATCGCTGTGGTCGCAGGTAGCGGAACACGGTCCTCTGGCTGATGCCGAGGGCCGTGGCGATCTCCGCGACGTGCAGCCCCCTCATCTGAAGCTCCCTGGCCCGTTCGGGGTTTGACTTGAAGGTGCCCGCCACCCGGCCCTTGTAGATACCCTTCTTCTTGGCGACGGCGATGCCCGCTGCCTGTCGCTCGCGGCGGAACTCCAGTTCGATCTCCGCGATGCCGAGCAGCACCGCGGCGACCATCCGCCCCACGGGGCCGGACAAGTCGATCTGCTGGGTGACAACGACGACACGGACGCCTCGTTCGATCCAGTCACACAGGAGGTCCACGCCGTCGCGGAGCCGGCGGCTGATCCTGTCGAGTTTGTACACGATGATGACCTTCACCGTGCCGGCGAAGACGGTTTCCTGGAGCCGGTTGAAGGCAGGCCGGTTCAAAGTCTTGCCCGTCTCCGTATCCCGGAACCACTGGACGCCCGCCGGGTCGTGGCCGTGGCCGATCAGCCACTTGCCGATCTCGGCCTCTTGGGAGTCGATCTTCTGGCCACGACTACTGACGCGGCAATAACAGGCGATGGACATGGGTGCCCTCCGAACGGCCCGAACAGCGGGCCGGCACCCCCTACGCACTTTGACGACATCTGGAGTAGAGGCAAACGGGCAGACGGTTGGCCCGCCAGTTTCCTTGCGATGTGTGGGATGTCGAGTCGTCTTCGAGCGGAAAGGCTATTTGGCAATTGCGGCACCCCACCCGGCATTTGCCGAGCGGGGTGAGATGGCCCGTTGTGTTGCCAACAACTTGTTACGCGGAGGAGTCCGGCAGGAACAACCCAAGACCGAAGTGAGAACCGTAGCCCAGGCAGAAGGGGCCAGATACCGGCTCGCTGAACTTCAGCCGGAACGCCCCGAAGGGCCGGCTGAACCCGTCGTCGCCAACACGGCTCCGGCCTCGGTGGAACTGGAGGGGACGGAAACGCATCAGGCCGGCGTCGAACGGGTCGAAGATCGGCTCGACCGCCGGCGGGGTGGAAGACCTCTCTCGAAGATCAGCACGCTGTTCCCAGTTCTCCGTCAAGTTCGTCTGGAGGAACAACGCCATCGTCTCCGGGTCGAAGAACGCCCGCGAGTCCCGCTTCTTGCCGCGACTCTTCAAGTGACGTGTGGCGACGAATGGCGTCTCGGAAACCCAGCGATCCGATGCCTCAAACAGTCGGCACTTCATATCGGCGGGGGTGCCGAGGCCGGTCAGCAGCAGGCGGTAGTCCGCCTCGCGGAACTTGAACGAGCGGAGGTTGTCCAGGGCCGCTGCTTCGTCGCGGGTGAACCCGACCGGGGCGAAGATGGTCAGGTGGTCGATCCGCGTGCCGTCTCGGTCTTCTCGCTCCTCGGAGGTAGGGAGGTAGAACGCATGGCTGTGGGATTTCAAGCAGTCGCCGTTCTCATCTTTTCCACTGAGCGTTTCTGACCGATAAACGCCCGGTCCGTGACGCCGACGCATCATACCGCCATAGGTTCCGAGCAGTTCCTTCCGAACTGCTTCCGCGAACGGCACGGCAACGGTCAGCAGCGGCAGTGGGCGACGACCTTCGGCCACGTCCACGACGAACCGTGCCACCGTGAACCGGGTCCGCTCCTCGGTAGCCCGCGGCTGCCGGACGAACGAGCGGGTTGCAAAGCAGTTTGCCCGGCGGGCGTAGGTCTGCCACCGGGACCCAGGCGGATCGCTCCATCGTTCAGCATGGAGATCCGCCGTCTCGGCCAGCAGGTTCCACGCCGGCTCCGGGCGGGGGCGGGTTCTGAACGACCAGGATCGCCATTCGTCCGGCTTCGGCACCAACACCCGCACGGCTTCTTCACCGGCTCTGACCTCGCCAGGGCGACAGTTGATCCCGCCCGGATCGTAGGTCGTGAGCAGTTGAGCCGAACACCAAGACTCGGACCTGCCGAAGTAGCCGAGTTGCGACAGCAACAGGTTCAACGCCCGCTGCTGCTCGTCGGTCAGTGAACCGTTCGCCCAGTGGAACACCACGTCATGTCCGGGGTCCACGGCGACGAAGGCGTCGAAGACTTTGGTCCGGTCGCCTTGGTCCGGGAATTTCAGCGGCATGAAATGCCGAGTGTGACCGAGCGTCGCCGGTGGGAGGACGAACGCCGGCGGCTCGACCGCGAGAGCGGCGAGAACCGACTCGATGTGATCCGCGACCAGTGGTTCGCGGCCCAACTTCCGCTTCCACGTCGCCACCAGTGCCCGGAGTAGCCGCCACGGGGACGGGGGCCATTCCGGCAACCCCTCGTTGACGTGGTGGCCCCAGGGCGTGGCGTGAAAACGGCCAGCGGGGAACCGCAGGGCGATGGTGATGGGCATGGGTTCTCCTTACTCCGCGGCCCCGTCGTCCTCGCCGCCCTCGTCGGGTTCGTCCGCCCCCGCGGCCTTCTTCGCGGCCTTCTTCTTTTCCTCGTACACGACCTCCGTGATCGCCGGGTCCGCGAACAGCTTCTCTCCCCGGCAGGCCGCTACCGCGTCCTTGACGGCCTTCTCCAGCACGTCCTTCTTCGGCATGGTGAAGGCGTCCGGGGCCGTGACCTTCAGGTCGCCAACGACCGCGAGGTCGCACTCGGTCCGCAGCTTGATCCCGGTGCGGAGGAACCGCTCGATCTTGTACAGGGCGAAGGCGACGAGGAATGCCTCGGCTGCCTTGCCCAGCCCGTACCCGCGAAGCTGGGCCAAGTCGATGTTGAAGTAGACCTTCAACTCTTTAGCCGTGAACTGGGTCCGGTGGTACGGCACGTTGCCGAACCCGCGTTTCGTATCACCCGACGGGTCGATGTGGTCGTTCTTCACCCCGCCGCTCACCGCGTCCTGGATGTCCGCCGCCTCGATGAACCCGGAGATCAAGCGGGGCATCCGCAGGCGACCCCCGGCGAGTTCCGACTTGGCGAGGAAGACCCCGTGCAGCACCGCGTTCGGGTCGTACTTGAACACCACCCCGGCCAGCTTGCGGATGTCCACCGGCCCCTTCTCCATGCCCCCGACCTCGGCCTTGAGCATGTCTAGGACGCGGGTGTCCTTCCCCTCCAGGATGTACGGCGAGTTCAGCCGGTGGGACTCCAGGATCGAGTTCGTCAGCGGCTTCCCGTCCGGCAGCTTCACCAGGACGTAGGGCATCCCGTCGAGGTCCGGGGCGAGTTTGCTGGTCGGACTCGCCATCCGCCCAAGCTGGGGCGGCTCCCAGCACATCGCCTCCAGCCAGTTGGCGACGGACTGGGGCGACTCCACCAGCAGCATCTCGCTCACGCCGTCATCGCGGTGGGCCTTGTACCGGGCCGGTCCGAGGTCCGCGAACCCGGTCGGCTGGAACCGCTTGGTCTGACGCGGCTCCAGCTTGGCTTCCAGCAGAAGCCGCGGGGCGTCCTTCAGGGTGTCGAACGGGTTGCTCACGGGCGATCCTCCTTATGCGGGCACGTCCGCCTTCGGGCGGCGTAGCACCATCTGGCCCAGGGTGTTAACTGACGCATCGGTGATCGGGATCAGGAGCGAAGCGAGGAGCCGGGTGGCGTCGGTGGCGAACTCCCCGCAGACGTTTCGGTGCGAGCCGTCGGCATTCAGTCCCGGCAGCGGCGAAAACCCGGCGACCCGAAGACGGCGGACGGCCAGTTCGCACGCACCAGCCACGTCGCCGGCCCGCAACCGCGAGAGCATTCCGGCCTCCGCTCGGACGCGAACGCCGTCGGGTTCCTGCTGCCGGACGCACCGGAGGTACGTTCCTTTCGGTGTCATGACCCAACCGATCCGGCCCGGCAGGAGCGTGAGTTTGAGGAGGGCGTACTCGCGGGGCAGCGGCTCGGCATCGTACACTCCGGCGTCGGGTAAGTCCGTTGATTTGTCGCCGGCTTGACCTACCAGAGTGCAACCCCACACAAGGTCTTCGAGCCGCCCGTCGTCGGTGTCTCCGTGCAAGAACCGGGCAACGTCCGTCAGCGTGGCCCGGCATGGGCTGGACAGGGGCGGTGCGTCCTCGCCGGCCTTCTCCGCGTCCAGGAGTCGCCGGACCAGGACCGCACCGAAGTTGCCGGCCAGACTGTCGCCGGACCAAACCACTGATCGACTGGTGCCCTCGCGTGCCGTCCCCGGCCCCCGTTGTGCTTGTTCGCTACCAATCCACGCCCATCCTCGCTTCACGGGCACGACCGGCTCCAGGTTGGCCCGGATGGAGGGCACCTTGCCGCCGATGGGCGAACGGATCGAGGCCACCGCCCGTGCCAGCCGGTACTCCACCGACCCGTCGTTGCTGGCCGTGAGCCACTCGGACGATAGCCCGCCGAGGGGACGGCTCGTTCGCCGCTTGTCCGGCGGGAGATCACCGACGGCGAGTTCCCGCTCGGCCCGTCCGAGGGTGGCGAGGATGTCCGCCAGCCGTTCGGCACCGCCGTACTTGCAGAACTCGAAGATCGCCGTGTCGATCCTCCGCAGAGCCGTCGGGAAGCGGGCCGGCGGGTCAACTTTCGCCCCCTCGGACTTGGCCCGGCAGGCGTACCGAAAGTCCGTGAGTTCGGCGTTCAACGACCGCACCAACTCGATGCCGGGCAGCGGCGTGTGCGGAACCCCGAACCGACCAATCGGGGTTGCAAGATACTGATCTCCGAAGCGTTGCTGGAACTCGTACCGGGCAAACTCGCGGATACCCCTATCAACCCCCAAGCCAGCTACGGCCTGGGCAAAGGTCAGGCCGGACCATGCCCTTTCTCGACCAATCTCAGCCCGCCCCTCGGACAGCAGGAGCCGGATTTCGGTGTATCGGGCTGGACGCTCCCAAAGAGGGAGCCAGAATTCGCCCCGCGTATTGTCCTTGCCGGCGGATGCGTAACCCACTGGCGTGCTGTCCACTGAGAACGGGAAACTCACCCCGTCCTTCCCTGCCCCCAGCCGCCGGGACGGACTGCCCGACAGGGCGAGTGCCCCCTCCAGCATGAGGATGTAGTCCCAGGGGTTCAGCATCGGGGCCGCGTCCATCCCCTGCGTGCCGTTGGCACCGCCGGCCCGGCCCGGATCGAACTGGTCCACGCTCACGGTCATCAGGTCGGGGGCCGGGGTGGCGAAGAGGGCCGACCGCAACCACGCTTCTGTGTGAGCAGGACATTCGACCTCGGAGATCAGGGGTACGACCTCCGGGAGCATCTGGGCGAACCGGGCCGAGAAGTCGCTGTTCCCGATGTTGCCGCCGCTGCCGAGGGTCGGAAATTCCATCCGGTTCTTCTTTTGCCCCGTCCGCATGGTCAGGGCCGCGTCGAGCCACGCCAGGCCGTCGTCGGCCAGCACCGTCCCCCGGAGTTCGGACACGAAGCGGTCCTTGTCCCCTTTGCCGACCGCGAACGTCCGGTCATTGGCCCGGAAGATGAGCAGGTCGTTCAGGATTTTGGTTGCATCCTCTTTGACCTGCTTCTTGACCTTCTTCTTGATGGCATCCGTCGCTCGTTTCGTTTTCGCTCGGTAGCTGGTCAGTGGGTCTTTGAGTGCCGCCTGCACGTCAAGCGGGCTGCCGAGGGAGCCGAGGGCGTGCTTCGTCCGTGTGATCTGGTCGCGGTAACGGGCCAACCGCCCGGCGGTGGACTTCTCGATACTCTCGATGGCCGACACCACGTCGCGGCCCTTGAAGCCGATCTCCTCACCATCGCTGTCGAAGAAGCGGTCCAGGTCGAGTTTGATGTAGAACCCGGAGCCGCCGTTCCAGGGTGCGAGCAGGGGCGTCGGGGAGTAGTCGTTCAAGAAGAACGAGACGATCCGCTCCTCGGTGATCGCACCGCCCGACAAACAGAACGTGCCCGCATCCCACCACCCGCGAACGGCGGCGTCCGGCAACTGCTCGGACAGCAACCGCAGCACGCCGAGGGCTTTCAGGTAGCCCATCAGCGGTTCTGGCGTACAACCCTCCAGCCGAAGCGGTTCAGGCATGTTCGGCCTCCGGTTTACGCAGGTTCGCCGCCCGGCTCGCCCGCATGTCCGCCGCCCGCAAGATCGCCTCCAGGTACGCGACCCGGAGCGGGCCGAACTGATCCCGCACGCCAAGCATCCTCTCGGCCCAACTCGGTTGTCCGTCGGTGGTGCCAAGTTGCATCGGAGATAGATCGAGGGTTGCCAATGGCGTCATTACCCTCGTCGCCCCGCCACCCAGGTCAACCTCCGGCAATCCGTCGCCCTCCCAGACGCCGCGGGCAAAGAACGCTCCCGTGCCCGGCGGTTTCGTCTCGCCCGGCAGTGATCGGATCGACAGCCGTACCTTCCCGTGGTGGGCGGCTATCAGGTACACGGCGAGGTCCGCCAGCCCGGCCCGGTCGAGTAACCGTTTCCAATCGGCGGGCACCGCGTCCGTCCGGGCCAACGTCGCCAGCACCGCCAGGGCACTCGCCAGTTCGTGCCGGAAGTGCGGGCGTTCGTAATCGTCCCAGCACCCGTCCGGGGCTTTGGCGATCATCCTGTCGGCGTGCTGTGGCGGACGGCGGACGGCCTTCTGGAAGACAACGTGGGCCTTGCCCCAGTCGTGCCACCGGGCGGCAACTCGCAGAACCCCCAACTCGTCCGCGGTCAGAGGTAAGTTCCGGGCGACCGCCTCAAGTTCGACAACAACGTCGTCGGTGTGTTCTGCCACGGTTTGCCACACGCCCTCGGACCACTCGTCGGCGTCGTAACCCGTCTCCGTCGTCGCAGCCTCCACGGGGGCGGGGGGCGGCAGAATGAGGTCCGGGGGCACCGTCGAAGCGGCGGGCCACCAACCCAGGTCGCGGTCGTATCCGCCCTGACTGGCCGGCACCCAGTACACCTGACCGGGGTAGACGGTAGCCGGTGCGGCCTTCTTCCACCGCCCGTCGAGGGGATCGAGTCGGAAGGCGAGTTTCTTTTTGGCGAGGAAGTCGTCGCGGAACCGGACGAACGGGACCGGACACAACTCTTCGCGACGGGGTGCCCGCCGCCGCAACTCGGCCTTAGTCCACTTCGGCTGCGGCTCCTCGGCCCGCCAGAACACCTGCACGTCCGACTCCTCGCCGTCGCGGATGAACCGCGACACGTCGATGTCGCTGCCGGCGAGGTCGGTGGTCGTGTCGAACAGTTCGACTGCAT
>CANJKY010000029.1 GCA_947474875.1 Gemmataceae bacterium | reverse complement strand
CTCCGCTCGCCCGTGACCGACCACCGGCGGATGCCCCTCACCGCGCTTTTAACCCAATACGAGCGGCACCTGCTCGACAAACAATCGACGGCGAAGGAAGCCCGCCAGACCGCCCGCCGGTGTGAGCTGCTGTTCACCGGCTGCGGGTTCGTGCAGCTCGCCGACCTGGACGCCACCGCCGCCGAGCGGTGGCTGGCCGAACGCCGGGTACTGCCCAAGAGCGAGGGCGGGTTCGGCCCGTCCACCAGCAACCACTACGCGAAGTCGGTGAAGGCGTTCGGCAACTGGCTGGTGAAGACGGACCGGGAGTTGACCAACCCGTTCCGGCACCTGGCGAAGGTGAACGCGACCGTGGGCATTCTCAAGAACCGTCGCCCTCTGTCCGCAGAGGAGTTCACCCTGTTGCTCTCGGCCACCAGAACCGGGCAGGAGCGGTACGGGCTGAGCGGCCCACAGCGGGAGGCGCTGTACACCGTGGCCGCATACACCGGCCTCCGGGCGAGCGAACTGGCCAGTCTCACCCCGGCGTCGTTCGCCCTCGACGCCGACCCGCCGACGGTCACGGTGGAGGCTGCCTACAGCAAGCACCGGCGTAAAGATCAGGTGCCTCTGCACCCCGAACTCGTCGTCTACCTGCGGTCGTGGGTGGCCGGGGTCCCCCTGGAGGACCGGCTGTGGCCGGGCAAATGGGCGTTGCACACCGCCGGGTTTAAACTCATCCGCCACGACCTCGCTGTGGCCCGGTCGGTGTGGATCGAACAAGCCGGCAACACAGGGGAGCGGGCCGAGCGGCAGAAGTCGGACTTCCTGGCGTATCGCGACCGGGAGGGGCGGACGGCGGACTTCCACGCCATGCGGCACCGGTTCATCACCAGCCTGGTGAAGGCCGGGGTTCAGCCGCACGACGCGAAGGAGCTGGCCCGGCACAGCACCATCGTCCTGACGCTGGACAAGTACACCCACGTCGGTCTCCAGGACGCCGCCGCCGCGGTGGTCAAACTGCCGGGGTTCGGCGGCGCGGGAGCAGCACCGGGAGCAGCAAATTTCGATAACGGGCGAGGGGGCGTGAGGACGGGAGAGGAAACTCGTACACCAGGGAGCCGAACGGCGGGATCGCCGCAAGGGCTGAATTCGCAGGCGATTGAGGAGAATCGAGGGGAGGTGAGGGCGGGAGAGGGGAGTACACCCGACAGGAGTCGAACCTGTAACCTTCGGCTCCGGAGGCCCACTCCTCAGGTGTTTTTCGCCTGCGGTTTCAGGCTTTCCAGCGGTGTATCACCCCACTTGGGGCAAAACTTGGGTCAGAGGTCGCCGAATAGCAGGCCCCGCAGCCGCGGGAACAGGGCCGGCCGCTGGGTTGTGCGGATGGCGGACACCGGGCGGGCGACCCGCTGCACCGCGGCCAGCACCGGCCCTGGTTGGGCGGCCGGCATCACCTGCGGCACGCCGTCGGCCGGGGGCGGGCACACCCCGCCCGGGCATTGGTTGGCGGGCACGAGCGGCCCCTGGGCGGCGGCCGATGCTGCCAGCAGAACGGCCGCGAGAAACGACAGCTTCAGCTTCATCGGGTCAACTCCGGGTGCGGGCGAGGGGAGAGGGCACCCACGATCGTGGGTGCCCTTCGGGGGAACGTCACGCCGCCTTCGGCTTCCGCATCTCCTTCAGCAGGTCGATCAGGGCGGAGATGGCCTGCGCCCAGACCAGGATGTCGGTCGGACCGAACCCGGCCGGGTGGGCGGACGCCGGCAGCTTCGGCTCGAACGCCCGCAGGGCGTCGTACAGGGCCTGCCCGGTCGCCCAACTCGGGTCGTCGAAGAACGCCCGCGCGGCACTCAGCACCGCCCCGAACGGCTCGCCGTACTGCCGGTACAGCTCGTCCGCCCGGTCGAGGATCTTCACCGCCCAGTCGTGCAGGTCCACCCAGCCGAACCCGGCCGGGGCGCTCGCGCAGGCCAACTCGGTCACGCTCGGCAGGCGGAAGTGCGGCTCCGGGTCGGCCGGCAGGTCGCCGGGGTCGGACCCCGCGGCCGTCACCTTCTGCAGGAACCCGGCCTTGAACGTGAGGGTGCCGGAGAACGCGAAGTCCGGGGCCGGCGGCGGGGGCGGGGGCGGGCTCGGCGGCGGAGGGGGAGGCGGGGGCGGGGACACCGGCCCGACGTCCGGGATGCCGCCCGACTGGAGCACCTTCAGGTCGCCGGCCATCTTCGCGTAGTCGAACCGGGTGGCCGCCTGCACCTTGTCCTGCCCGTACCACGCCGGGGCCAGGGTGGCGTACACCTCCGTCAGCCAGGCCTGGCTCTGGGCGGCCCGGTAGGTGAGCGTCCGCAGCCCGCCCCAGGTGGACACCACGAACCCGGCCGGGCCGTACCCGACCAGCTCCACGTCGTGCCCGCCCACGATCCGGCTGCTGGTCGCGTCCCACACCCCGCCGTTCGGGGCGTTCAGCCAGTCGGCCGGCAGGTTGATGCCGATCGTCAGCCCGCCGAACAGGAACAACGCCACCTTCAGTTCCAGCAGGTTGGTGTTGTCGACCGTCGCGTACCCGTCGATCTTCTGGTACGCCCCGCCCATCAGCAGGCCGCCCCGCACCATGGCGTCCAGCACGTCGGTGATGATGCAGCCGGAGTCGCCCGGCCCGGCCTTCAGCCGCTTGTACTCGGTCAGGATTTCCTGGTCGGACGCCAGCAGGGTGGGGGAGCCGTCGTAGGTGCTCGCCACCCCCAGCTTGTGGGCCTTGCCGCTGATCACGCAGCACCCGTACCGGTCGTTCAGGTACATGCGGGACAGGGACGCCCCGGCCTTGGTCGCGTAGTCCACGACGGGCGGCGGCTCGGGCACGGCCATCGACAGCAGGAACCGGGTGAACCGCGGGGCGGTCGGCCGCTTGAGCGCCGCCACCCCCAGCTTGACGTGCCGGCCGAGGCCGGCGGAGAACGCCTTCGTCATGGGTGCCTTTCGCGTTGGGGTCGAACTCAATCGGGCGAGGGGGTGCTCACGCCGACGGCAGCGGCTTGCGGGCGTGGTGCGGGCACACGTCCACCGCCTGCTCCACCCGCTCCAGCCGGTCGCTCATGCGGTCGATGGCGTCGGCCACCTTCAGCAGCGTGCTGTCCCGCTTCTCCAGCTCCTTCAGGTGCTCCGCCCGGTCGTCCGCCGCCCGCTGCTCGGCCCGCTGGATGGCCGACTCCATCGACCGCACCAGCTTGTCGTTCGTGTCCTGCCACTTGGTGAACAGCACCCGCACCACGCCGGTCGTGACCAGCAGGGCGATGGCGAGCACGTACGGCCCGCCGGCGGACAACTTCTCCAGGTCGGTCGCGTCGGCGTACAGCATCGGGGGCGAACCTCGTCACGTCGCGAGCGGCCATCCTGGCCGACCCGCGGCGGGCGGGGCCAGGCTGGGCGGGCGTCACTCCCGCGTGTACGCCCAGCTGATCTGGTCCAGGTAGCCCTGAGCGGTGATGTTGTTCGAGTCCACCAGGAGCGGCGACTCGGCCACGTGCGAGGCGACCACCCCGGCCTCCCGGTCCTCGTAGGTGGTGGCGACCGAGGCCGGCAGCCGCCACGTCGGGTGGGCCAGGCCGGTCGCCGGGTCGGTGTCGGCCAGCACCCCGAAGTCCCACACCGACGCCAGGTTCGCCACCCCGGCCACCAGGTTGGTGGTGAGGGTGACGGCCAGGGTGGCCACCGACGACACGGTGTACAGCCGGGTGACGCCATCGGTTTCCCGGATGGCCAGCAGGTCGTTGGTGGCGATCAGGTTGCCGGCCGGCCCGGGGTCGGCGGTCAGGTTGATCACCGGCTGGCCGCTCGCCGCCGACCCGTTGGCGGTGGTGGCGCCGATCGGCCGGGCCACGGTGAGCGTGTGGGCGGTGCCCCCGGCCGTGTACACCAGCTTGGTGACGCGGGTGAACCCCCTCGCCTTCGGCGGCACCACGAACCGGATGCGGGTGCCGAACGCCTGCGTCAGCCCGCCGTACCCGTTGCCGCTGAACCCGTCCATACGTCACCCCCTGTTGTTGGCCCGCCCGAGCGCTCTCACCCGGTCCCACACCCGCCACCCCCAGCGGTTCAGCCGGGCCTGCCGGCTGCGGCAGTTGCACGGCGCGCCGAGCACCTTCGACCACCGCTCGGGGGTGACGCCGACCCGCTTCAGCACCCACGCCACCGCGTCCCCCAGCCCCTTCCGCACCGGCGGCGGGGGCGGGGGTGCCGGCGGCGTCCCCGGCCCGCCCGGCTCCGGGTCGCGGGGGCGGGTCACCAGGAACAGCTCGACCGGCTGGCTCGCCTTCCAGCACGCGTAGCAGTACGGGGTCAGTTCCCCCGGCTTGGGGTCCTCCCACTCCGCCCCCGGCGGCAGGGCGAGCAGGTTCAGCCAGCAGCCGCAGCGGGCGGGGGCGGGCATCACGGCTCCTGGATGTAGAGGTCGAGCGACCCGCACTTGCCGCTGACGCAGCCGGGCGTGCCGGTGTCGTCCATGTTCACCGTCCACCGCACCGAGATGAACTTGGGCGAGCACGTCGGGCTGCCGATGGCGGCGGCGGC
Source organism: Gemmataceae bacterium (assembly GCA_947474875.1). Taxonomy (GTDB): domain Bacteria; phylum Planctomycetota; class Planctomycetia; order Gemmatales; family Gemmataceae; genus JALHQU01. Next base: position 7,746 of record CANJKY010000029.1, on the reverse strand, counting down.
CGGGACCCACGTGCCGCCCGGGCAGCGGTAGTCCACCAGGCAGTCGAGTCCCATCCGCAGCTCCAGCGTCTCCCCGCACGCCAGCAGGGCCGACCCCTGCCAGTAGGTGCTGCCGTCCCAGGTGATGTTGAACACCCCGTTGCCGGCCACCGACACGGGGAGGGTGCTGGCCAGCTTCCGCCCGCAGCAGGTGGCCGTCCCGCCCGACCCGCCGCCGCCGCCGCCCGAGCAGTTCGGGTCGCAGCACGCCACCGTCTTGGAGTACACCAGGGTGTCGCCGCACGGGTCGAGGGCGGACGGCGCGTACAGGTTCAGGTTGTTCCCCTCGCACCGCAGGTCGACCTGCTGGTTCTTCTCCCGCTTGACCGTGTACAGCGGCACGCACTCGCGGGCGTTGCCGCCCACCTCCGACCCGAGCAGCATCCGCTCGAACTGCCCGTCCACCCGCGTGCCCGGCGTCAGGCTGCACCCGTTTACGTCGGCCACGTACCCGGTGCCGATCACCGTCCGCGTGTTGCAGTCGCCCCACACCTCCTCCGTCGCCTCGTAGAACTGCAGGTACCCGAGCGTGCCCGGCGTCAGGCACTTGGCGTACGGGTTGCCCACGTAGATCGTCCGGGTCTCCCGCGAGGCCGTGCCGTACAGCGGGGCGGCGGTCATGTTCGAGCACGGGAAGTCGAGCGGGACCGGGGCGCCTTTGATGTTGGCCGGCGGGTCGCCCAGCACCCCCGACGGGTACCGCTTGCCCAGCACCAGCTTCTGCCCGCTCACCGACAAGAGGAACACGCACCCGCCGGTCACCCACGCCCCGCACGCCGCGTCCCAGGCGACGAGCAGGGCGAAGTAGTACGGCCCCCAGCACTGGTCGGTGGTGCGGCCCAGCCCGTCGCACCCGGTGGGCAGGGCGGCGGAGATGAGAGCGATCGGCACCGCCCAGGTGCCGCCCCCCGCCCCGCCGTAGGTGAAGCTGAACCCCTCGGTGCCCGGCTCGGGCACCAGGTACACGATCGCGTTGGCCGGCACGGCGGTGTTGCCGTTCGCCTCGCGGGCCCACCGCCGCCCGGTCTGGCCGGTGACGTACGGCGGGCTGGGCAGGTCGGTCCAGGTGCCGTTCTTCAGCCACACCGCCACGTGCGGGTAGTACGCCCCGGTGCCGGCGGCGGTGATGCGGGCCCAGTGCCCGGGCTGGGCGTAGTCGCGGACCTGGACGCCGCCCAGCTCGCGGGACGTGCCGGCGTCGCCGGTGCCGCTCACCTGGTCGGTCTCGACCGCCGCCCGGGCGAGCGCGTTCAGCTCGCCCGCCCGCGGCCGCTGGCCGGGGCGGAGCGGCCGCGGCCACTCGTCGAACGCGCCGGGCATGTCAGATCCACGGGTCGGTGGGAGACGCGGGCGCGCGGAACAACTTGTGGAAGTCGTCCGACGCGTACAGCGGCACCTTGGGGGTGAAGAACCCGCCGGTGCTGTCCAGCCGGCTGATCGGCACCCACGGGGCGGCCGGGTCGATGTCCGGCACGAAGTTCCACCCGTTCGGCTGCTCGGTGAAGCTGTACGCCAGGTCGGCGTACAGGTTGCCGTCGCTGCGGCGGTACGGGGTGATGGTCTCGGCCAGCCCGTTGAACCGCAGGGTGCCCGGCTTGAACCGGCGGTCGAACCGGTTGTCCGGGTCGCCCGGGTCGGGGGTGGGGGCGGCGTTGACCCGCAGCGCGCAGTCGCGGATGGCCTGGTGCGGCACCCACTCGAGCGGCACCTGGTGCCAGACGTACGACCACTCCACCTCGGCGAACGGGACGAACGCCGTCTCCGACAGCACCGTCTTCACCACCGCGGGGGTGGCCGGGTCGTACGTGGCGAACCCCCGGGAGGCCACCTTCCGCTCCTTCGGCACGCTCCGGCTCCGCTTCTCCACGTACCGGTACACCTCGCTCACCGGCAGGTTCGGGTTGAGCGAGAAGAACCCGGCCAGCTCGGCGTCGGTCCACAGGTGGAACACGTGCCGCTCGGCGAAGGCGAGCTGCAGCTCGGCGTAGTCGGCGGCGAACCACCCCTGGCCGAGGCCGTCCGGGTTGCCGTACGGGTCGGGGAAGTGGGACCGCGGGGCGCCGGACGTCTCGTGCAGCATGCCGCACGACAGGTACGACACCGCCTCGCACCACATGTTGCTCCGCCCGGACCACTGCCGCGGCCAGCGGAGCGGGGTGAACCGGCGGAGGGTGTACCCGGAGATGCCGGTCGCCCCGGGGGACGCCGGCCCCTGGGTGAACCCCTCGGCGTACACCTGGAACAGCTCCTGGTCGTACCAGCGGACGTACACCTCCGCCTGCCCGACCTGGCCGTCCTTGTCGCTGCGGGTGTACGAGTACCCGCCCGGGTACTTCACCCAGTATGGGATGGTGAACCCCGCCATCGGGGTGGGCATCAGGGTGGCCGTGGCCGGGTCGAGCAGCGGCATGCCGGCCACTGTCCCAGGCCGCCGGCGGGCGGGGCCAGGCTGCTGGGGCGGGGTGGTACAATGCGGCAGCCGGCCGGCGGGAGTAGCTACCCGCCGCAAGCCGGTGCCGACGGCCGGGGCCGGTTCCTCCCCCGCCCCGTCGGCACCGGCCCGCCGGCCGAGGAACCGGACATGAGCGGCGAGAACCCCGACGAGGGTGTCTACCTCGTCCCCGGAAAGCTGTGGCTGATCGTTCGCAAGGACCGCCCGGACACCGGGCGGGGGATGTTGGAACGGGTGGCCCGGCTCCGGTCGCCGGTGCCCGGCCTGGGCGTGACCGAGGTGGTCCCGCTCTACTCCGACGAGGACCTGGGCGAGCGGGCGATGGTGACGTTCGGCGTCAGCCCGGACGAGTACGAGTTGTTCGCCTACCCGTCGAACCTGGAGCTGGCCGAGGCCATCCTCGAGCTGGCCAAGTTGAAGGACAAGTACATCGCCCTCGACCTGACGGAGGTGAACCGTGGCGGCCGAGTCTACACCCTCCCGGATGCCATGCGAGCCATCCTCACCCGTCGCGGGTAACATCGTCTCGCCCATCCGCTTCCCGCCGCCCACCGTCCGCATTCCGGACGGGTGCGTGTGGGAGTTGGCCCCGGACCGCCCCCGTGGGGTGCCCGGCAGCGAGACCGCCCTCCCCGCCGACGTGGCGGACCAGTTCCGCCGGCAGGGCATCGACCCCGACCGACCGCTCACCTTCCTGGAGCCGGAGCAGGTTCGGCCACCTGCCTGAACGGTCGTGCGCTTGGCCGACCGCCGGGGGTGGGGTAAGGTGCGGACGTCCGCACCCATCCCCCGGAGGAAGCCCGTGGCCCGTGACAGCCGCCCGAAACGACCGCGCGCGGTCGAGGACGACCGCGACATGGACGAGCGGACCGCCCGGTTCGCCCACAAGACGCAGGGCGGGTACGCGGTGATCTACGCGTTCGCCGCCGCGTTCGTCGGCGGGAACGTGTTCGGCACGGTGGGCTGGCTGGTCGGGGCGGAGAACGGCCTGATCGCCGGCTCGCTGGTCGGGGTGGTGGTCGGCCTGGCCGCCGGCGTCTGGTGGGGCACCCGGAGGTGAGGGCGGCTACCGCAGGTCCGGCTTGCCCTCGCGGTCGTTCGCCCGCTTCAGCTCCTTGGTCAGGGCGGCCATCGCCTCCTCCAGGTCGCCCGTCCCGCTCCCGCCGCCGGTCCGCTGGTACGCCTCGTGCATGCGGTACCACGACCCCCCGGCCTGGTCGAACCCGCCGCCGACCAGCGGCGGCGGCTGCCGGCGGGCGGTCGGGTCGGTCGGGGTGCCCAGGCCGCCGCCGAAGATGGGGTCGAACAACCGGGACAGCCGCTCGCCGGCGGTCTTGGCGAACGACCGCCGGGATTCGCCGCCGCCGAAGAAGCTGGCGATCGTCCCGGCCGTCGGCAGCATGTCGGCCATCCCCTGGAGGCCGCGGGTGACGCCGGTGCCGAACGGGCTGATCTTGTCCGCCACCCGGTCCTGCCGCTCGCGGCCGAGCACCGAGTACATAGTTAGCCCGCCGCCGGCGGCCGCCAGCCCGCCGGTCAGGCCCATTCCGAGGGAGGCCACCCCGCCGCCGGCGCTGCTCGCCGTGCCCAGGCCGGCCGCCCAGCCGAGGCCGCGGCCGGCCAGAGATAGACCCCGCCCGGCCCACCCGGCCCCGCCGGCCAGCATGGCGCCCAGGCCGGGCCCGCCCATCAGCCGGGACGCGCCGCCGACGGCGGCGGCGGCGCCCACCCCGAGGGTGCCGGCCATGAGCGCGTTCTGGCCGCCCGGCCCGATCCGCTCCAGGTGGGAGGCCACCCGCTCCATCACCTTGGTGAGGGCGTCCATCGCCGGCGTCAGCGCGGCGGCCATCTGGCGGTTGATCCGCTCCTGCTGGTAGTCCAGCCGGCTCTGGCTCAGGGTGCCGGCGAACCCGGCCCGGGCGCTGGCCAGGCCGGCCCCGGCGGCGGCCGTCGCCCCGTACCCGACCGCCCCGGCGAGCGGGCTGTTGATCGCCCGCTGGGCGTAATACGCCATCCCCCCGCCCAGCCGCCCGTACCGGGCGTCCAGCCCGAGCCGGGCGTACGCCCGGGCGTACCCCTCCAGCTCGCGGCGGGCGGCGGCCAGCTCGCGGGTCTGTTTGGCGTACGCCCCGGAGTCGATCGCCTTCTTGAACGAGTCCACCATCTTGGCCGCGTCCTTGGCGGCGGTGGTGTACTGCTTCGTCTCCCGCTTCAGGTCGCCCAGACCCTTGGCCTTGAACTCGACGTACTTGGTGAGCAGGGGGGAGGCCATCGGGTCACCTCTTCGGCGGGGGGAACAGCCAGGACGGGCGGACCGGCATCTTGCCCTTCGCCGCCCGCTCGTCGTTCAGCCGGCGGAGCTGCCCGACGTTGTCCGTGCCGTTCGCCCGGGCGGCCGGCACGAAGAACAGCGCGAGCAGGGCGGCCGGGGTCTGGTCGAACAGGCGGTCGGGCGGGAGGTGGTGCTCGGCCCAGGCGGCGCGGGCCAGCTCGCCCAGGTCCTGGGCGAGCAGGAACCGCATCAGGCCGAGCGGGTCGCTTTTGGGCCGTCGCCCGTCACCGCGTCCACGATGGCGAAGTGTACCATCAGGGCGTTCGCGTCGGTGACCACGGCCCGCAGCTCCCTCTCGGTCACCTCCGGGTGCTCCCGGCGGGTGCGGCAGAACAGCTCGAGCGCCACCCCGTCCGGGGTGCGGCGGTACTCGTCGATCACGTCGTCCCCGGGCAGCTCGCTCACCGCCTCCAGGCGGGTGAGCTCGGCCACCACCAGCGCCCGCACGTCGCCCAGCTTTTGCTCGGCCAGCCACGCCAGCCGCGGCTGCAGGCGGGCGAAGTACCCGCCCGGCCCCATGGCCAACTTGGCCCGCCGGCCGAGCTCGCGGAGCAGGCCGACCTCCTCGCGGGCGGACAGCGGGCGGACGCGGAAGTCCTGGCCGGCGACGGGGACGATCCCGCCGGCGGCCACCAGGTCGGTGTCGCTCATGGTCCCTCGGTCACGGGCCGGTGGTGTTCAGGGTGAGGCTGCCGCCCTTGCCGGTGATCGTGATCCGCACCACGTCGCCGGCGGAGTTGCACTCCTTCTGCACCGCCTCGACGGTGGTGGCCGACACCTTGTCGTACTTGCTGTCCGCCCCCAGCTTGAACCACACGTTCGCCAGGAACGCGCCGGGGGTGATGCCCAGCGCCTCCGGGTACGCGGTGTCGTCCCGCGGCAGGCTGATCGACCAGCTCGGGTCGGGCAGCGTCGGCGCGTACTGGGAGCCGGCGAACCCGCTGTTCGTCACCTCGGCCAGGCGGTTCGCCCAGTTGCCCGTCCACATGGACACGTGCTGGATGTTGCCGGCGCCGGTGGCCAGCTGGATGAACCCGCCGTTGCCGCTCGGGATGCTCACGGGTCAGCCCTCAGGACGTCGTGCCGGCCAGGCACAGGAACCCGGCCACGGCCGCCCCGCCCGGGTTGGAGATCGTCAGGATCTTGGTGCTCGCCCCGACCGCCCACCCGTCCTGCGGGTCGGCCTGCTCGAACTGGTACCGCACCGGCGTCTTGTCGGCGGCGGTCACCCCCGGCCACCACCCCTGGAACGCGTTGGCCGCCCCCTGCGGGCCGACCCGCAGCTCCTTCCCGGCCGCCGGGCCGGTGATCTCGAGGAACAGCCAGCGGAGCTTGGCCAGCGCGAGCGGCCGGTTGGCCAGGTCGAGCTCGCCGCCGCCGCCCTTCAGGTCGATGGCCAGCGACCCGCCGCCGGCGATGCTGAACGCCTTGACGAACGCCTGGTCGCACTGGCCGGCCGCCACCCCGTCGAGGATCTCGAGCAGGCCGGTCGGCTGGGTGGAGTCGCCGGAGGTGAACCGCACCCCGCCGGCGGCCACCCCGTAGGAGCCGCCGAACCCGCCCAGCCGCCGGCTCATCACGTACGCGCTCATCGGGTTCCTTGCACGAGGACCTCGAACACCGCGGCCACCTGCACCGCGTCCGACCCGTCCACCCGCTCGGCCGTCGGTTTCACCGCCCCGCCCGGGCGGGCCAGGCAGTGGGCCACGGTGGCGTTGGGCACCGTCAGCCCGGCCGTCGGGCTGGCGAGCGTGCCGCCGAACGCCGTGTCCACCGCCTGGCGGATGGCCGCGGCGTCGCCGGCGGCGGCCAGGGTGAACACGAAGACCCGCACCGTGTACTTGGCCAGGAAGGCGGACCCGGAGAAGTACTCCCGGTCCTCCTCCTCCACCTCCACCGCGGCGTACGGGCGGGGCGTGCTCTCGGCCGCCCGGTCGCGGTACACCCGGGCGGCGGGCACCAGCGTGTTCAGGGCGGGCACGGCCGCCCAGCGGGTGCGGACCCCGGTCATCACGTCGTCGTCACTCACCTGCGGCATCACAGGCCCAGCCGGATGGCGGTGTGGTCGACCGTCAGGTACCCGCGGGCGGCCAGGAACGCCCCGTACTTCGCCCCTTCGAGGTACCCGACCCGCACCCGCAGCTCCCGCCCGATCTCCGCCTTGGTGCTCGGGCTGATGGCCACGCTGTCCCGCAGGTTGAACGTGCGGGCGGCGGGGAACTCGCCGGGGGCGGCCGGGTGGTCGTACCGCGGCGGCCCGTTGTGCCGCCGGCTCAGGTCGGCCTTGTGCTCGGCCTGGAGCACGACGGCCAGCTTGAGCAGCTCCTCGGCCGCGGCCGCCTGCAGCTCGGCCAGGAACGGGTCGGTGCGGTCGGCGAGCATCAGCTGATCCTCTCGCACGCCACCCGGGTGAGGGTGTCGAAGCTGCTGATGTCCGACTGGCCGGTCACCTCGTACTCGACGCCGGCCAGCACCAGGGTGTCGCCCGCCTGCAGCTCCAGCGGCTGGCCCAGGTACGCCGTGTACTTCCGCCGGGTGGTCACCCGCCGGTCGGTGACGATCTCCCGCTGCCACTCGTCCGGCTGCAGCCGGCCGGGCACGTTCGGGTTCGCGTCGGCCGGGTTCCGCACCCGCAGCCCGTCCGCCGCCGCCGTCGGGGCGGACCGCCGCACCGTCAGCAGGTCGCGGAGGTCGTACGCCACCACCAGGTCGCGGACCACCAGGTCCCAGAACTTCAGAAACGGGTTGCGGGTGACGCTGAGCACCACCCGCTCCGAGCACCCCGCCGGGTTGAACCGGTCCCGCGGCTTGGGGGTGATCCCCGCCGCCGCCAGCTCGGCCGCGGCCAGGGCGAACGTCACCTTCTCGTCGGTCGCCAGGTACACCCCGTTCGACCGGGCCGCCTCCTTGGTGCCCAGGGAGT
>CANJKY010000028.1 GCA_947474875.1 Gemmataceae bacterium | reverse complement strand
GGCTGCCGGCCGGCCGGCTCGTCGATCCGGACCCGCTGATCCGCCGGTGCGGGTTCGCGCCGGAGGCCGAAACGCTGTTACTCGGCGGGTTCCTCTCATGCCGGTCGTGGGTGAAGACGGGCGGCGCGGTACGATGACCTCATGTTCCGCACCACCCGGTGGAGCCTGATCGCGGCGGCCGGCGACCCGCACGCCCCGGACTCGCGGCAGGCGCTGGCCGACCTGTGCGGGCAGTACTGGTACCCGGTGTACGCCTACGTCCGCCGCCGCGGGAGCGACCGGCACAAGGCCGAAGATCTGACGCAAGGGTTCTTCGCCCGCTTGCTCGAAACCAACGACCTGGCCGCCGCCGACCGCACCCGCGGGCGGTTCCGCACGTTCCTGCTCACCGCCTGCCAGCACTTCCTGGCCAACCGCCACGACTACGAGTCGGCGAGGAAGCGGGGCGGCGGGGTGCCCCCATTAGCGATCGACTTCGGCGAAGGTGAGGAGCGGTTCACCCACGAGCCGGCGGACGCGCACACCGCCGAGGCCGAGTTCGAGCGCCGCTGGGCGGTCGCTTTGCTCGACCAGGCGCTGAAGGAACTGCGGGCGGAGTACGCCGAGAGCGGCAAGGCGGCGGTGTTCGACGTGCTGAAGGGCACGCTCACCGGCGACGGCCCGGCGTACCGCGACCTGGGCGTCCGGCTCGGGCTGAGCGAAGGGGCGGTGAAGGTGGCCGTCCACCGGCTGAAGCAGCGGTACCGGGACAGGCTGCGGGCGGTGATCGCCGAAACGGTGGACACCCCGGCCGACGTGGACGACGAAATCCGCGACCTGTTCGCCGCCCTGGGCTGAGCGTTTTTCCTGTAACCTTTCCGGCAGACCGCTTCACACAACGGTGACACACCTGAAAGGGGTATCGCCGTGAACTGGGCCATCGGACTGCTGCTCCTGCTTGCCCTGCCGCCGCTGTTCGCGATGGCGGTGTTCGGCGTGTACAAGTTGGCCACGGCGAAGCACCTGGGCTTCTGGCTACTCACGGTCCTGTGGTCAGCGGCCATCCTTGGCTGGGCGGTGCTGGGCGGCGGGCTGGTGATGGCCAACCGGCACGGCCGTTTCGCAGACCTGCCGGTCCAGTTCTGGCAGGAGTGGTTCGCGGCGTCTGTGGTTGTCGGCGGCGGCTTGCTCACGCTGCTGACGCTCTTTCGGAACCTCATACTCGCCTTCTTGCGGCGGCATCAACCGGCTGAACGCCCGCCCGTGGTCGGGGTGCCTGCTTCCCGGCGACCAGAACCCACATCGTCCGCGGCCGGCGGCTTGGGCGGGTTCGTCGGGTGGACGGCGGCCGTGGTCGGCTTCTTCACCGCCTGGGTGTGGTGCGTCAGCCGCTACGCGGACGCTCGGCCGGACGCTCCAGCCATCACGGCAGCCGTTGCAATCGGGTTGCTGGTTCTGGCGGTGGTCGCCGACTTCGTGCGGGGGTTGCTTCACAGCCGCGGGCCGGGCGAGCCGCGGCGGTGGTTCTTCCTCAGCCCGGCGGGTGGGTCGTTCACCGGCCGGCTGCTCATCGGCGGGGTGCTGCTGGCGGTGTGCGTGGCCGGCACGCTCCTCCTGAGCACCGCCGTCGGGTACGACCTGAACCTAATAAACCACCCGCCCCCCGACCCGGCCCGGCCGTACCTGCCGCTGATCTCGCTCGGGGTGGTGTTCGTCGCCATGGGGGTCGGGGCGTTTGCCGCCGCCCGGCGAGCAGGTCGGCGGCCGAAGCGCAAGCTGTCGCCCCAGGAGCTGGACGAGCTGATCAGGTCCGTCCCGCCGCTTAGCCCGGAGCGGCGGAAGGCGCTGTTCTGGATCTACACCCTGGTCATGGCACTCGGGGTGATCTTCCTGATCGGCGCGGTGTTCGAGCAGATGGGGCCCGGATGCTTCGCGTTCATGCTGGCCTTCTTCATCCTGTCGTCCGGCGCCTCGTCCCTGTTCGTGATCCGCGATTGGGCGTTCAAGAAGGGGCCCGAAGCGACCGCCCCGCCGCTCGCCGTCGCCCCGCTGGTGCTCACCCCGGACCCGACGCCGGCGAAGGGGAACTGCCCGACGTGCGGCAGTTCGATCCCGGCCGGCTCGCCCCAAGGGTTGTGCCCGCGGTGCCTGATCCGCGGGGTGATGCCGTCGGCGAACGCCACCCGCGCCCGGTCGGTTCGCCCGATCGACCCGCCGCCGGCCGCGGAGGTGAACGAGTTCTTCCCCCACTTGGAGGTGCTGGAGTTGATCGGCGCGGGCGGCATGGGGGCGGTGTACAAGGCCCGCCAGCCGAACCTGGACCGGGTGGTGGCGCTGAAGATCGTGCAGGCCCCGACCGGGGAGGACGACCCGGTGTTCGCCGAGCGGTTCGCCCGCGAGGCCCGGGCGATGGCCCGGCTGGACCACCCGAACATCGTCACCATCTACGAGAGCGGGGAGGCCGGCGGGCTGCCGTACATGCTGATGGAGTACGTGGACGGCATCACCCTGCGGGACGCGATGGAGAACAAGGTGCTGGCCACGGGCGAGGCGCTGGCCATCATCCCACAAATCTGCGACGCCCTGGAATACGCCCACCGCACCGGCGTCGTCCACCGGGACATCAAGCCGGAGAACATCCTGATCGACCAGACCGGGCGGGTGAAGATCGCCGACTTCGGGCTGGCCAAACTGGCCGACCCGACGAACGTCACCCTCACCCGCACCCGGCAGGCGATGGGCACCCCGCACTACATGGCCCCGGAGCAGTGGGAGAAGCCGAATGAGGTGGACCACCGGGCGGACATCTACGCCCTCGGGGTGGTGCTGTACGAACTGCTGACGGGCGAACTGCCGCTCGGCCGGTTCGACCTGCCCAGTGCGAAGGGGAGGGGAAGCCCGCGGCTGGATCAGGTGGTGCTGCGGGCGCTGGCGAAGGAGCCGGGGCAGCGGTACCAGCACGCCAGCGACCTGAAGAACGAGCTGAGCGGGCTTGGGGGCTGGTGGGACGGCCCGGCCCCCCGCCGCGGGTTCTACGAGTTCCGTTCGAAGCGGACGCTTCTGGGCTGGCCGCTGGTGCATGTGGTTCGCGGGCGGGACCCGGCGACGGGGCGGCTGAAGGTGGCGAAGGGGTGGATCGCGGTGGGCGACGGGGTGGCGGTCGGCGGGGTGGCGGTGGGCGGCGCGATGGCCATCGGCGGGGTGTCCGTCGGCGGGGCGCTCAGCATCGGGCTGCTGGCGATCGGCGGGGCGCTGGGGGCCGGCCTGTTCGCGCTGGGCGGGGTGACGATGGGGCTTGCCGTCGCGGTCGGCGGGGTGGCGATCAGCGCCGGGCTGGCGATCGGCGGCGTGGCGGTCGGCACGTTCGCCATCGGCGGGGCGACGCTCGGCAAACATACGCTGGGCGGGTCCGGAGGTACGCCGGGGTTCGGGAACGCACTGGGCGATGCGATCCGCGGTCTGATCGGGCTGTCGTGATAGATCACCGCCGCGTCCGCCACGCCACCAGCGTCACCACCGCCGCCGTCAGCCCGACCCCGGCGGCCATCACCTGTAACAGGTCGGGGATGGACATGTACCGATCGGCCACCCACCCGCTGACCAGGTTGCCGACGATGGAACTGCCGCTGAGCGTCATCGGCCACAGGGCCATCACACGCCCGCGGGCGTCGCTCGGGGTGCTCAGTTGCAGCACGCTCTGCCCGGTGCTGAGGTACAGGATCATGCCGAACCCGAACACCGCAGACGAGAGCAAGGCCACCGGCATCGAGACCGTGAGGGCCAGCCCGAGGATGCCCACGGCCGTCAGGATGGACCCGGCGACGATGGCCCGGCGGGCGCGGGCGAGCGAGCCGAACGTGGCGTTCGCCAACGCCGCCACCAGCGCCCCCACCCCGAGCGCGCTCACCAGCAGGCTGTACTCCTTCTCGGCGTGGTGCAGCACGCGGGCGGTGTACGGCGGGAACAGGGTGAGCGTCGGCCAGCCGAACACGCCGGCGAACCCGGTACACACCAGAAGGGCGGCCAGCAGCGGGCGGGAGCGGACGAACCGGAACCCGTCCAGCAACGAGCCGCGGGGCTTGGTCCGCAAGTCGCCCTCGGTCGCATCGATCCGCCGCAAGGCCGCCAGCACCGCCAGGAAACTGACGACGTTCACCGCGAAGCACGCGACCGCCCCGACGATCACCGGCCGCGAGCCTGGGAACCACCCGGCCGCCCAGCCGGCGAGCAGGAATAGCCCGCCGGTCAGCGCCGGCCCGACCGCCCGCCCGGCGTTGAACAGCAGCGAGTTGAGCGACACGGCGTTGATCAGGTCGTCCACCGGTACCAGGTCGGGCACGTAGGCCAGCCGGGCGGGCAGGTCGAACGCCTGCACCGTCCCGTTCGCCACTGCCACCGCGAACAGCAGCCACGGTACGGTCAGCCCGCACGCCACCAGCACGGTGAGGGCGACCGCGTTCAGCAGGAACAGCAGTTGCGTGCAGGTGATCACCGACCTCTTCGGGTACCGGTCGGCCAGTACCCCGCCGACCGGCCCGAGGAGCAGGGTCGGCCCCACCTGGGCGGCCATCATGAGCGGCGGCCACAGGGCGTCGGCGGTGCGGTCGTACACCAGCCACATGAGGGCGGCGGTCTGCATCCAACTGCCGGTGAGCGACACGATCTGGCCGTAAAAGTACAGCCGGTAGTTGCGGTGCCGCAGGGAGCGGAAGGCGGCAGCCCGAAGGGTGGCGAGCAGACCGGGCTGGGGTGGGGTGTCCATCGGAGGTGTTGTACGGGCGGCGTACAATCACCCCATGCTGTACGCCGATCTCGTCCGCCCGCTGCTGTTCCAACTCGACCCTGAACGCGCTCACGATCTGGTGATGGCCGGCACCGCCCGGCTCGCCCGCCTGCCGCTGCTGTGCAAGTTGATCCACGCCCTCGCCCGGCCGAAGCCGACGCCGGTGAAGGCCCTCGGGCTGACGTTCCCCAACCCGGTCGGGCTGGCCGGGGGGATGGACAAGAACGCCCGCGCCCCGCTGGCGTGGTGGGCGTTCGGGTTCGGGTTCGTCGAACTCGGCACGGTGACGCCGAAGCCGCAGCCGGGGAATGACAAGCCGCGGATGTTCCGCCTGCCGGCGGAGGAGGCGGTGGTGAACCGCATGGGGTTTAACAACGACGGGGCGGAGGTGGTAGCGGCCCGGCTGGCGGAGCAGGCGAAGCGGGGGCTGAGGCCGCCGTTCCCGGTCGGCATGAGCGTTGGCAAGAACAAGGCCACGCTGACCGAGCGGACGGCCGACGACTACGCCACCGCCGCCGCCATCCTCGCCCCGCATTCGGACTTCATAACCGTGAACGTAAGTTCGCCTAACACGCCGGGGTTGCGGTCGCTTCAGACCCCCGAGTGGCTGTCGAAGCTGGTGACGGTGGTGCGGGCGGCGAGCGGGCCGAAGCCGGTGCTGGTGAAGGTCGCCCCGGAGTTGGACGGGAACGATCTGGACGCGGCACTCGACGCGGTCATGGCCGCCGGGGCCGCCGGGGTGATCGGCACGAACACGCTCGGGTGCGTGGCCCCGACCGGCGAGCCGGCCGGCAAGAGCGGACGACCGCTGCGGGACATCAGCCCGCGGCGGGTGGAAGCGATCCGCCGGCGGGTCGGGGATCCGGCGTGCGTGATCGGCTGCGGCGGCATCGACGACGTGCCGTCGGCCCGCCGGATGCTCGACGCCGGCGCCGACCTGATCCAGATCTACACCGGGCTGGTGTACCGCGGCCCGTTCCTGCCGGCGGCCATCACGCGAGCGCTGCGGCGCTAACGCACCAAGGCCGCGGTGACGCCGCGGGCGGCGGGGGTGGGAGCGGTCGAGGTGGCCTGGAGGGTGAACACCCGCTGCCGCCAGCGGTCCGGGGTGCGAACGAGGAAGAACGCCGCCCCGAGCGCGTCGTCGTCCTGCTCGGCGGTCGGGCCGACCACCAGCACGTCGGACGCCGACAGCGTGACCTCCCAGGCGAGGGCCGTAAACTCCTCCGTCGGCCGGCGGTCCTCGCGATCGAACCCGTCGGCGGTCGGCTGAAAGTACGGCCGCCGCGAGCCGTGCTGCACGCGGGGTTCGCACCGCACCCGCACTCGCCCGTCCGCCGTCGGCGTGGACGTGGCCACGACCCCGCACTCGACCCGCTCGAACTGCCTGGGTTGCGGGTTGGCGGTCGGCTCGGTCCGGACAAGCACGGTAACGGATTCGATCGGGCCGTTCACCGGGATGGGCTTCGGTTGGTTCACCTGAACGGTGCGAAGCATCGGGCTGATCGCCGCCGTCTGGCCGAGATTTTCGAGTTCGTCCGGCACGGTACCGGAGATAACGCCGACCCGCATGCCGTTGGCCGCGAGCCGGGCGGACAACTCGGGCGGGAGCGGATCGACGGCGGCGGCCCACAGCCCGTAAGTGAGGTAGTCGTGGCCGTGCGGTTGCTCGATCAGGCGGGTGTGCAGTTGGATGCGGCGGTCGGCGGGGGTGGTTTGGTGGGACGCGGTGACGACCTGATCGGGCGGGGGCGTGACCGTCCCGAGCCATCGGTCGCGGAGGAAGCACCCCGACCCGGCGAGCAGGTACAACGCCGCCACCGCCGCGATCACCACCCGCGGGCGCATGACTTCCCCCGATCTGCGAAACAGGGCGGCGAAATAGCGGACGGCGGGAAGGCGGTCAAGGCGGGTCGGAGAGTGGTAGGCACACTCCGTGTGCCGTGAGTCAGCAACTGCACACGGAGTGTGCCTACCACTCTCAGGTCAGGCCACCGGCTCGACCGTCACCCGCAGGGTTTCGGCGCCGGCGTCCGCGCGGGCCGGGTCCGGGCCGCAACTGACGATCTGGTCGGCCTTCAGTTCGGCCACCTCGCGGGCGCCGGTCCACACCACGCTGCGGCCGGTCTCGTGCGCCTCCAGCATGTGCCCAAAGCACTTCTCGACCGTGTACCCGAACACCTTGCGGAGGACGAGGATTACCCAATCCATCGTGTTGATATCGTCGTTGTGCAGGATCACGGCGTAGGGCGGCTGCCGCTCGGTACGGGTGTCCTCGGCGATGTCCACGTCCGGGCTGGTGATCGTCGCGGGCATGTGCGGCCTCAGCGCGGGCGTGCGGGCGACACGGTCAGTGTAACCTCCGCCACCTCCAGCGTGAACGGCCCCTCCTGCCGGTCGGCCACGAGCAGCGACACGGCCATCACCGCCGTCGGGTCGACCGGGCTGATTCCCGCCCGCTGGCCGAACCGCATGAGCACGAAGTCGGCGAACGGCAGCACCTCCCGCACCCACTCGCTGGCCGGCGGGGTGAACCGGCAGCGGTACGAGGTGCCGGGCAGCAGGGTGCGGGTGTGCAGGCACAGCGTGTACGTCCGTCCGTCCCCGCGGACCCGCAGGGCGATTGCGTCCCCGCCGGTCAGCCGGTCGGGCAAGTCGGGCGAGCGGACGGAGCAGAACCCGCCGTTGTGCTCCAGTGAAACCATCCCCCGGAACGCGGCGTGGCCGTCGGCGGTGCGGACGAACGAACTGCGGGACACCCCGCCCATCAACCCATCATCAGCGGGCTGCCAGGGGACGAACTGGGTGTGTGGGCAGAATCGGTACAACGTCTGTTCCACGGCGGCGTCCGGAACTCGGGACCAGGTACGGCGTTCGGGCACCAAGATGATAGGCGGTGGGGCGACCCGAATTCCGCCCCAGTGTGGCTGAAACCGGGACGGCCGGTTGGCGTCGTAACAGCAGACGGGAATCCGATCCACCCCGGAGTGCGTCATGACCACGTTCCGAATGAACGCCCTGATCGCCTTTGCGGCGGGGTTCATCGCCGTCGCTTCGGCTGCGCCGCCCGACCCGCTCAAGCTGGTGCCGCCGGACGCGGCCGTGTTCGTCCACGCCGACATCGCCGCCGTGTACGACAGCAAGCTGGGCGACGCGGTGAAGAACACCAAGTCGGCCGAACTGAAGGAGAAACTGGCCGACATCACGAAGGAGTTGGGGCTGACGCTGGCGGACATCAAGACCATCACGTTCGTCATCCCGCGGGTGAAGGAGCAACAGGATTTGACCCGCGGGTTCACCATCGTCACCACCCGCAAGCCGTACGACCGGGACAAGCTACTCGCCAAGATGAAGGACGACGCGGCGAGGGCGAAGGATGAGTACAGCGAGAAGGACCACGTCGTCCGCGTCAAGTCCGGCCGCATCCCCGACCGGGTGCAGGTGACGGACCTGCGGGACACCGGCAGGCTGGTCATCCTGAACGGCGTGCCCGAGGAGTTCCTCACCCCGCCGGCGACCGCCGCGATCGGCGTCCACACCGACGCGCTCAAGCAGGCCGGCAAGTCGGCGGTGGTGGTCGGGCTGAACTTCGACGCCCTACCGGACGAGATCCGCGGGGACAACCTGCCGGCCGAGGTGAAGCCGTTCCAGCCGATCGTGAAGGCGGACACCTTCACCCTGGCGGCGTCGATCGGCAAGGACACGATCGACGTCACGGTGCGGGTGAAGGCGAAGTCGGCGGCGGACGCGGCCGAGGTGGAGAAGTCGCTGGAGGCGGTGCGGGTGCTCGCCGCGGTGGCTATCCCGGCGGCGAAGAAGAACCTGGACAAGCAGATGGCCGACGCGGCCGGCATGGGCAAGCTGCTGGACGTGACGGCGAAGGCGCTGGGCGGGGCCAAATTCGCGGTGGAGGACAAGGTGGCGTCGGCCAGCATGTCCGCCCCGCTCGACCTGCCGCTCGAACCACTGCTCACCGTGCTGAGCGGGGGCGGGGCGTCGGCCCGGGCACAGTCCTCCAACAACCTGAAACAGATGGCGCTGGCGGTTTACAACTACGAGTCCGCACACGGGTTCCTGCCGCCGGCCGCCACCCTCGGCAAGAAGGGGAAGAAGCTGCTCAGCTGGCGGGTGGCCATCCTGCCGTACATCGAGCAGGAGGCGCTGTACAAGAAATTCAACCTGGACGAGCCGTGGGACAGCGAGCACAACCTGAAGGTGTTCAAGGAGAACCCGATGCCGACGGTGTACGCCGTCCCCGGCACCAAGAACAAGGACGAAAAGAAGACCCATTACCAGGCGTTCGTCGGCAACGGGGCGGCGTTCGACCCGGTGGCGGCGATCAAGTTCACCGACTTCCAGGACGGCACGTCCAACACCATTCTGTTCGCCACCGCCGCCACCGCCGTCGAGTGGACGAAGCCGGACGACATCGAGTTCGACCCGAAGGCGGATGTGAAGAAGCTGTTCCTGTTCCAGGGGAACTCGACGCTGGTGGCGATGGGCGACGGGTCGGTTCGGGCGGTCAGCAACACGCTCAGCGAGAAAACCCTGAAGGCCGTCATCACCCGGAGTGGGGGTGAGGTGATCGGCCCGGACTTCGAATAACCCCAACCTGGAGCCAATCCCATGATCGGTTCAATCCGCCAGGTAATGGCGGGGATATTACTCATGGCCATAGCGGTCGCCGCGGTGTTCGTCACCCGGCCGACGGCGGAAGTGGCCGCCCAGGACACCCCGAAACTGCCGTCCGACCTGGCCCTGGTGCCGGCGGACGCCGTCGGGTTCGCCCACATCCGACTCGCCGAGGTGTGGAAGAGCGACGGCATGAAGGACTTCCGCAAGGTCGTCGACCGGGCCGGGCCGAACGCCTTCGCCGTTCTCGACGCCGACTTCACCCCGGCCCCGTCCACCATCGACCGCGTGACCACCGTGCTGCTACCGTTCGCGGACAAGCCGGAGCCGCGGATCGTCACCATCCTGGCGTTCAGCAAGCCGTTCGACGCGGCGGTTGTGAGAGCGCGGTACATGCCGAAGGCGGAGGAGTTGAAGGAGAACGGCAAGACGTACACCTCGGACAAACTGGCCGGGGTGTCCGCTCACTTCCCGGACGACCGCACCATCGTGTTCGGCGACGCCGACACGGTGCCGCAGTTTTTGAAGTTGGGCGGGAAGGGGAGCGGGGCGTTCGCCGAGCCGCTGAAGGCGGCGGCGGCGAAGCCGCTGGTGGCGTGCGTGAACGTGCAGAAGCTGCCGATGCTGGCCGAGGCGGGTGAGCACCTGCCGCTCGACCTGCGGCCGCTGCTCAAGGCCGAACACGTCACCCTGTCCGCCGACCTGTCGAAGGACGTGACCGTGTCCGCGGCCGTCGGGTTCCCGACCGACGCAGACGCGGCGGCCGGCGAGAAGGCGCTGCGGAAAGCGGCGGAGATGGGCCGCGGGCTGCTGACCGAACCGCGGCGGCTGGCCGAGCAACTGGTCACCGGCACCGCCGGCCCGAAACCGCGGAAGAAGGGCGAGGCCCGCTCTCTGGAGGAACTGCCGCAGGCCGTCGGCGGGCTGGCCGCGCTCGGCGGGCTGAACACGCTGGACGACATCCTGGCCGAACTGCCGCTGAAGACGGACGGCAAGACGGTCGGGGCGTCGGTCGTCCTGCCGCCGTGGACCGCCCAGTTCCTCAGCCTGGGCGTCATCTCCGCCGGGGTGGCCCTGCCGGCGGTGCAGAAGGCCCGCAACGCCGCCGCCCGCATGCAGTCGATGAACAACCTGAAGCAGATCGGCATCGCCATGCACAACTACCACGACGCCAACGGTACCCTCCCGCCGGCCGCCATCTGCGACAAGAAGGGGAAGAAACTGCTCAGCTGGCGGGTGGCGATCCTGCCGTACATCGAGCAGGACGCCCTGTACCGCCAGTTCAAGCTGGACGAGCCGTGGGACAGTGAGCACAACAAGCCGCTCAGCGAGGTGGCGGTCAAGACTTACGTCGACCCGCGGGCGGACACCGGTGGCAAACTGAACCTGACCCACTACAAGGTGTTCGTCGGCGGGGGCAGTCCGTTCGACACCCTGGCCAGCAAGAAGCTCTTTCAGATCTCCGACGGCACGTCGAACACGGCGATGGTGGTGGCCGCCGGCGACCCGGTGCCGTGGGCCAAGCCGGACGATTTCGAGTTCGACCCGAAGAAGCCGCTGCCCGACCTGTCCAGGCCGTTCGGCGAACTGCTCGTCGCCATGTGCGACGGGTCGGTGCGGCTGATCCGCCCGGAGAACGTCAAGGACTTCGACAAGCTGATGAGGCTGCTCATCCAGGCGGACGACGGGATGGTGATCCCGGACTTCTGAGCCGACGCCGGGACACCGGTCGGAAAGGCAGGGCGGGAAATGAGGATGTTGGAAAACCCCGCCCGCCCCCGCCGCATCGGGCCGTTTCTTCAAAGATCGGGGGGAGATTATCTTTGAAGAATCCCCCCGAACACAAGGGGGGATAGGGGGATTTCCGTTTCCGACAATCGTTTCTCCCCGCCCTTGTTCGGTTCCGCCTGTGTCTCGCCGCTGCCAGGGGGCCAACGTCATCCCACCGGCTACCTGACGGCATGACCCCAACCCGATCCCGCCCCCTGGCGGTCGCGGCTTATCGGAAGTCCACCACCTGCGTGTTCCCGGCCGTCACCGCCACCGTGCGGGTGACGGCTTTTTTCTCGCCGTTCTCCACCCACCGGGCGACCACCTCGTACCCGAACTCCTTCCCGGTCTCCAGCGGCGGTGACTCGAAAGCCCGCTCCGTCCCCGTGGCGGCGGTCGGCTGGCGGTTCACGTACACCTCCGCGTTCGGGTGTGGCAGCCTCACCTCCAGCCGGGCACAGCCCGCCGCGGCCGGAGACGAAGCGGCGGCGGGCCACACCGACACGCTCGGGGTACACAGCCGGGCGACCGCCGACCGGTAGCTGAACACGTTCAGCCCGTAGGTTCGGGTCGGCGGGGTCATGTACCGGCGGTGTCGGTCGCACCCGCCCATCGCCGGCACCGGGGTGTAGTTCGCCACCGGCCCGCCGTACCAGCGGTGCGGCAACCCGCCGATCGCCGGCACCCCTGCCCACCCCCAGGTGAAGCGCCCGGCCCGCAGGTCGCTGAACGTGGTGGTCGGCCCGTTCTGCACTCCGTAGTAGCTCCACCCCACGCCGGGGCCGGTGTCGTGGTGCCAGTTCGGGGCCGGGCCGGCGAACGATGGGGCGGAGACAAGTCCACCCGAGAAGGGGGCGATCTTCTGGGCGATTGCCGGGGCGGCGGCTAGGAGCAACAACGGGAGAGCGAGGAGCGGTCGGGGGGCGTCCATGCGGCACCGGGAGCGGATTTCGGGTGACTGTTGAATCGAACCGCGGCAGGCGGCGGGGTCAGGTCTCGCGGTTCGGGAGTGTGGTCGGCTGTTCGAAGCGAGTGACGAGAACCGCACAACCGGAATACCCGGTCTGGAACGACCGGAGTAGTCGATACAGGCGATCTGGAACCGCGACCGGAGGGAGTGGGTGAGGCTCCATGCCCACCCGCTCCCTC
>CANJKY010000027.1 GCA_947474875.1 Gemmataceae bacterium | reverse complement strand
GACGGCCGCCTCCACCGCGGCCAGCAATTCCTCGCGGGTGAACGGCTTGCGGAGGAACCCGAACAGCCCGGCCGAGTCGAACGCGGACAGGGTCTCCCGCCGCCCGTACCCGCTGGTCAGGATGACGCGGGCGTCCGGGTTCACCCGCCGCATCTCGTAGAACGCCTCCGGTCCGCTCATCCGCGGCATGGTCTGGTCGAGCAGCACCACCGCCACCTGCTCGTGGAAGTTGCGGAACGTGGTCACCCCGTCCTGCCCGTCGGTGGCCAGTAGCACCCGGAACCCGACCGACTCGAGCAGCCGGCGGGTCACCGCCCTCACGTCCTCCTCGTCGTCCACCACCAGCACGGTGCGGCCGCGGCCGGGCCGGCCGGCGGCGTTCGCCGCCGGGGCGGCCGCCGGCTTCGGGCGGGCGGCCGGCAGGTACACGGTGAACCGACTGCCGTGCCCCACCCGGCTGTCCACCTCAATCACCCCGGCGTGCCCGCGGACGATCCCCTGGACGGCGCTCAGCCCGAGGCCGCGGCCGGTGAACTTGGTGGTGAAGAACGGCTCGAACATCCGCGCCCGCGTGCCGTCGTCCATGCCCGCCCCGGTGTCCGCCACCTCGACGACCGCGAACTCGCCCGGTTCCAGGTGGGCGGCCGGCGGGTGTCGGGCGAGGAAGGCGGCGTCCACCTGCGCCCGGCCGGTGGAGACGGTGATCCGCCCGTCCGCCCCGCCGAGTGCGTCGGACGCGTTGGTCAGCAGGTTGAGCAGCACCTGCCGCAGTTGGGCGGCGTCCGCCCGCACCAGCGGCGGCGGGTCGGCCAGCCGGAAGTCCACCGTCGCCCGCTTGGACAGCACCGCCCCGGACACGGCCGACACGTCCTTCACCACCGCGTTCAGGTTCACCTCCCGTACCACGAACTGCCCGCGGCCGGAGTACGCCAGCATCTGTTGGCACAGCTCGGCCGCCCGCATGGCCGCCGCCTCCACCCGCTTCATGCACTCGGACACCGGGCTGGGGTCGGGCACGGTGGCGCGGGCCAGCCCGGCGTTCCCCAGGATGGTGGTGAGCAGGTTGTTGAAGTCGTGCGCCACCCCGCCGGCCAGCACCCCCAGGCTCTCCAGCTTCTGGTCCTGGAGCAACTGCCGCTCCAGCCCCCGCCGCTCCTCCTCCAGCTTTACCCGGTCGGTCAGGTCGATGGCGATGCCGGCCGCGTACCGCCGCCCGTCCGCCTCGACCAGCGGGAACTTGACGTTGTGCCAGGTGCGGAGCTGGCCATCGGCCGCCGGAGCGGTGTCGAGCGTCTCCACCGGATGGCCGGACGCGAACACCTTCCGGTCGCTGGCGGCGAACTGCTCGGCCAGGTCCGCCGGCCACACCTCGGCCAGCGCCTCGCCCTCCCACGCCCGGTCCGGCCCGGACGCCTGCCGGTAGCCGGCGTTGACGAACAGGTACCGGGTGTGTTCGTCCCGCAACCAGGCGGCGAACGGCACGTGCGACATCAGCCGGCGGAACAGATCGGCGACCGGAGCGTGGGCGGCCGGCGGTTCGACCACCACCACCAGTGCGTCGGCGGTGGGAAGCGGGGTGAAGCGGAACCGCACCACCGCCGAATCCGGGGCCGGGCGGTGGAACGTGTACTCGGCCGGCTGGTCGGACTGGAAGCAGTGCTCGGCCCGTTCCCGCCATTCGCCGAACCGGGCGGCGTCCAGACTCAGCCGTTCGACCGGAAGATTGACGAGTTGTTCAGCCGGCGTTCCGACGTAGGTGGACAGAGCGGCATTCGCCGACTGAATGCGAAACGAACGATCGACTACGGCCACCCACCGGGGGGTGATGTCGGCGTCACTTCGATACGGCACAACAGGCATCCCATGGGCGTGGACATGCCGACGTGAACCCGTCGATTCACGAGCTCCACTTCATCTTTTACATGCGATTCTGCTGACCGAATAGTACCAGAATCTGCTCAACCAATCATACACCTGCCCCCACGCCCGCATCCCGCAGGGTTTTCCGACACTGCATCGATTTGCTAACGGATTATTCTCGGACCGCTCGTACCACCCGCCATCGCTTACCCATGTCTTGGAGCGATTCTCGCATGGCAAGACCCGACGCTTCACCGAATATGCCCCGCACCGCCGGTTCCTGTGTCCACCCCACCTCCACCATCACCGCCCCGCCGGGGTTCAGACGCCGCCCGGCCTCGGCCGCGATCCGCCGGTAGAACGCCAACCCGTCCGGCCCGCCGTCCAGCGCCAACCGCGGTTCGTACTCCTTCACCCCGCGGTCCAGGGTGTCGATCTCCGACCGCGGGATGTACGGCGGGTTACTCACGATCAGGTCGTACTTCGCGTCCGCCGGCAGCGGCGCGAACAGGTCGCCGACCAGCACCGACACTCTGCCGGATAGACCGTGCTTGGCCGCATTCTTCTCAGCCACCTCGGCCGCGTCCGGCGACACGTCCACCGCCGTAACCCGTGCCGCCTTCACACTATGTGCCACGCTCACCGCCACGCACCCGGACCCGGTGCCCAGGTCCAGCACCGCCGGGGTCGGCTTGCCCTTCAGGAACTCGATGGCCGCCTGCACCAGCGTCTCGGTGTCCGGCCGCGGGATGAGCACCGCAGGCGACACTTCGAACGACAGCAGGTAGAAGTCCTTACTGCCGACCAGGTACGCCACCGGGCA
The DNA here is from genome assembly GCA_947474875.1 of Gemmataceae bacterium. Taxonomy (GTDB): domain Bacteria; phylum Planctomycetota; class Planctomycetia; order Gemmatales; family Gemmataceae; genus JALHQU01. The sequence goes on along the minus strand of CANJKY010000027.1, from coordinate 9,975 downwards.
CCCCTCCACCCGCCGCTGGATGAGTTCGCGGAACCGCTTCCGCTCGGCGTCCGTCGGCTCGTCGTCGTACCGGGCAAGCACCTCGATCGGCCGGCAGCCGAACACGTGAGCGAGCAGCAGCCGCGCCTCGGCGGCGGCCGACTCAATCCCTTTGGCAGTAAAGTGTTTCGCGGTCCAGGTCAGCAGGCTGCGGACGGTCCAGACGGTGGGGGTGACTTCGGCGGCCATGCGACTCCGTCCGGCGGGGTGAGGAGTGAGATTCTATCCGACTGTCGGAACCGCATGAAGGTTGGTCGTCACTTCCGCCGCAGGCGCCACAGCACCTCTCTCAACCCGTCCAGCCGCAACACGTTACCCACCCGGCGGCCGAACGACGGCACCCCGGTCTTGGTCGCGCACAACACGTCCTGTCCGTTGTACTTCGACGGCCTGCCGTCCCACTCGCCGTAGTACGTCTCCGCGTCCGGGGTCAGCCCGCACGCCCGCAGTTGGTCGGCCACCCACCGCTCGTCGTACCCCACCACCTGCTCCGGCCGGTCCTCGTACTCGATCAGGCAGTCGCCGTACCCCACCCGCTGGTTAAGCGCCAGAGGGGGTTTCCCGTACCGGTGGGGGAAGCGAAACGGTCCGCCGCCGGCCCGCACCACCTTCATTCTCTCGTCGCTCAGCAGGAAGAACGTTCCGAACATCCGCCCGCCCGGCTTCAACACTCGTGCAATTTCGTCCAGGTAGTGCGAAACGTCCCGTGGCAGCAGGTGGGTGAACACGGACGTGAGCAGCACGAAGTCGAACGTGCCGTCGGCGAACGGGAACCGGTACACCCGCGCCCGCCGCTTGCCCGTCGGGTTGTACACCTGGTTGTGAACGTCGGCGTGGTGGAAGCGGAAGTGCGGCAGTGTCAGGGTGATGTGCTCCTCACACCACCGCACCCCGTTCGGCGCGATCTCGATGCCGTCGTACCCGCCGGGCGGGGTGATGTAGTCGCCGACGGCGTGGACCATCCGCCCGATGCCGCTGCCCACGTCCAGCACCCGGTGATGCGGCTGCAACCCGCCGGGCGAGATCAGCAGCGGGCGGTACATGCGGGCGACGGCCAGGAACTCCTGCTCGTCGCCCGGCCCGCTCAGGGTGTTAATCAGTTCCCGCGACGGGATGGGGAAGGCGGTGGCGGCGACAGACGGCATCCTGCGACCTCGGCGGAACGACGGCCGGAGGAGTGTACCGAATGAACCGGGGGTTGAGTAGCCAACCTGGGACCGCGGGGGCGCCCTCTCCACCGGCCCCTCTCCTACGGACGGCTCCCGCTCCGCGGACCCTGGGGAGAGGGGAGGAGTGATTTGGTCTTCCCCTCTCCCCTTGAGGGAGAGGGCAAGCTCGGCGTGAGCCGAGCGCGGGAGAGGGGTGGTATTTTCAGACCCCCTCTCCCCGCCCGGTGCTCCGCACCGTTCGACCCTCTCCCTCAAGGGGAGAGGGTGTCGGAAAGTCTTCTCCCCAGCCCGGCGTCAGCCGAGCGGCCGGGGGTGAGGGCACAACACTACCCGCTCCCGGAGGTCGCGGAGAAGATCACTTCCGCCGCCAGCACTCCCAGATCCACTCGTGCTGCCACAGCAGGGTGTGCGTTCGACTCAGCCCCTCCTGGATCGCCCGCATCCGCCGGTCGGCGTCCGGCAGCACGTCGTCGTGGAACTGCACCTGCACGTCCCGCACGCGGCGGATCAGCCCGGTGTCGATCAGGTGATCCAGCAACTCGTACTCCCCGCCCTCGATGTTCACCTTCATCATGTGGACTTCGGCAACCGCCTCCCGCTGAAAGAAGTCGGCGGCGGTCACCAGTTCGATCGGCTCGGTCTGCTCGCCGGGGCGGAACATGCTGGTGCCGGCGGCGTTGATCGCCACTCGCTCGGTGCGGGTGGACCCGGCCAGCCCGAACGGGAACAGCCGCAGGCGGGGGTTGCGGTGCAGCCGCTTCCGGATGGGGTCGAAGAACGACCGGCACGGCTCGAACAGCCACACCGGGCAGGCGAACCGGGCGAACACCTCGACGGTGAAGCTGGCGTCGTACCCGCCCAGGTCGAACACCAGCGAGTCCGGGGTCAGGTCGAGGGAGGCGAGGCGGAGCGTCTGGTCACCGTCGATGGCGTACCAGCGGTCGAGCCGGGCCTGGCGGTCGAGTTGCTGCGGGGTGGGGGCGGGCGGCGGGGCCGGCGGGTCGATCAGGTTGCCCAGCCGCTGGAACCCGCGGCCGACCTTGCGGAACCCGCGACCGAACAGGGATGGCATTCCGTCGCTCCGTGCCAGAAAGAGGCGCCGCGTGGCGGGTAGTTTACTCGCGGAACGGCGGCCGGACCGAACGCCCCTCCGCGGCTGCTGCATGTGGGGATGCGTTACCCTGGGGCTTCCGCCCCAGGCTACATCCGACCGCCGCTCCGCGGCGAAGAATGGGTTGCGAGCGCTATTTCACCTCGGGTCTGGCAACTCGTGCGGGAGCGGCGGCCGGACGAAGTTCACACTTCGCTCCTCGCACGCCCCGAGCCGAATGTAGTTCTGCCGCGCCTGGGTGAGGCTGATCGACCCGTTCGGCCCACCCCGAACGACATCCGCGTCGTGGTCATCCTGGCCGTCGTCCTCCCAGAAGCAGACCGGGCAGATGTCATACCCACCGCGTTCGTCGAGCGTCTTGCACCCGCAACACGGGCAGTGATAGGGGCCACACCCGGCGGGCCGGTTCACCGAGTTGTGGTCGAGTTGATCGACGTACCAGTGGAACCACTGGAGCCGCTGTTCCATTTCTTCGGGTGTTGGTTCCATCGGACCTGGCGGCTTACGCCGCTCGGCTCTCCCGAACCCGCTCGCGGAGCGAGCAGAACACTTACGGCTCTTCCAGGTACGTGTACCCGGCCAGGCCGTTCTCGTAGAAGCTGAGGAACTGGCGGCTCTCGGCGAGCGACAGCTTGTTCGCCCGCACCGCCCGCTCCACGTCCTTGCGGATGCGGTCGGTCAGCTTCTCGGCGCTGTACTGCACGTAGTTCAGCACCTCCGTCACCGTGTCGCCTTTGATCACCACGTCCACGTTCGGCGTGCCGTCCGGCTCCAGGTGGACGTGAACCGCGTTCGTGTCGCCGAACAGGTTGTGCAGGTCGCCGAGGATCTCCTGGTACGCGCCCAGCAAGAACACCCCCAGGTAGTACGGCTCGCCCTCCTTGTACGGGTGCAGTTCTAGCGTGCTGCGAACGTCTCGCAGGTCGATGAACTGGTCGATCTTGCCGTCGGAATCACACGTGATGTCGCCGAGCACCCCGCGGCGGGACGGGTTCTCGTTCAGCCGGTGGATGGGCATGACCGGGAAGAGCTGCTTGATCGCCCACGAGTCGGGCATGCTCTGGAACAGGCTGAAGTTGCAGAAGTACGTGTCGGACATCAGGGTTTCGAGGCCCTGGAGTTCCTCCGGCACGTAGTCCAGCTCGTTCACGATCTTCTGCAGCTTGCGGCCGATGGCGAAGAACAGCCGCTCGGCCTGCGCCCGCTGGTCGAGCGGCATGTACCCCAGGTTGAACAGCCCGAGGCACTCCTCCATCTCCTGCACCGCGTCGTGGTAGCTCTCGGTGAAGTTCTTCTTGTTCAGGTCGCGGTGGATGGCGAACAGGTCTTGCAGCGGCTGCGGGGCGTCGTCCGGCACCGCCGCCGGGGCGTGGCAGTTGTCGTAGTTGCTGGTGCCCAGCACGTCGAACACCAGCACGCTGTGATACGCCACCAGCGCCCGCCCGCTCTCTGAGATGATCTGCGGGTGGGGTACGCCGGCCTCGTCGCACACCGTCTTGATGCGGAACACCACGTCGTTGGCGTACTCTTGCAGGGTGTAGTTGATGCTGCTCTCGAAGTCCGTCTGGCTGCCGTCGTAGTCCACCCCCAGCCCGCCGCCGACGTCGATGATCTTCAGCCCGGCCCCCAGCTTCACCAGCTCGGCGTAGATGCGGGCGGCCTCGGTCAGCGCCTCCTTCACCTTGCGGATGTTGGTGATCTGGCTGCCCATGTGGAAGTGGGTCATCTGCAGGCAGTCGCCCAGCCCGCGGGCCTTCAGGTACTCGAACGCCTCCATCACCTCGGTCAGCGTCAGCCCGAACTTGCTGCGGTAGCCGGCGCTCCCCCGCCACCGCCCGCTGCCGCGGGTGGCCAGCTTCACCCGCACCCCGATCGGCTGCCGCACCCCGAGTTCCTCGGCGTACTTGACGATCAGTTCCAGCTCGCTGAACTTCTCCACCACCGGGATGATGTTCTTGCCGATCTTCCGCGCCAGCACCACCATCTTGATGTACTCGTCGTCCTTGAACCCGTTGCAGATGATGGGCACGTCCGCCCCGTTGGTGACGGCCAGCACCGCCAGCAGCTCCGGCTTGCTCCCGGCCTCCAGCCCGAACCCGTGCTGCTTGCCGATGTGCAGCACCTCCTCCACCACCTGCCGCTGCTGGTTCACCTTGATCGGGTACACGCAGGCGTACTTGTTGCCGTACTCGTACTCGGTGATGGCCCGGCTGAAGGCGTCGGCCATCTCGCCGATGCGGTGCTTCAGGATGTCGGTGAACCGCAGCAGGATGGGCAGCTGGATGCCGCGGTGCTGGAGCTGGTCGACCAGTTCCTTCACGTCGACGGCCGGGGCGGCCGGGTCTTTGGCCGGGTGGACGACCACGTGCCCGCGGCCGTTCACCCCGAAGTACCCCTTGCCCCAGTTCGGCACGCTGTAGGTGTCGATGGCGTCCTGTACGGACCACGGCCGACCGTCGGGAGAAGTGCTGGCTGGTCGGTCTGCGAGTTTGCCCATCAGCGGAGAAGCCCCGGTGTGGAATGGGAGGGTGTGGCGAAGTATCGCGGTCATAGTAGGCGAATCGGTAGCGCGTGCAACGGCTGTTCGGGAGCGCATCGGCCGAACACGGCAGCGACTTGAAAGAATTCCGACGCCCGGGCTAGGAATGGGTGCATGTCACGGAAGATTTCACGGTGGAGGGAAGAGACCTCACCCGGCTCGACTGCGTCTCGCCACCCTCTCCCAGACGCCCCTCCGGGGCTGGGAGAGGGTTGAAAACCGACTACCCTCTGTTATCCCCCTCTCCCGCCTCGCCGCAGGCGAGGGGGCCGGGGGGTGAGGTCTTCCGTCCGAACTTCACAACCCACACCTGCACCCACTACGAATACCCCCCCACTCCCAGGCACCTGCCATGCCCCGCCTGCCCTTCGCCTTCGTCGTCGCCTTTGCCGCTTCCGCCCTCGCCGCCGAACCGACGTGGCCGCAGTTCGGCGGGCCGACCGGCGACTTCCGCACCACCACGAAAGCCCCGGACAAGCTCGACGACGCGGCCGTGCTGTGGCGGGTACCGATCGGCCTGGGCGAGTCGAGCGTGATCGGCGACGGCACCCGTCTGTACACCATGTCCGGCACGTCGGACGAGAAGGACCGGACGACGGGCACCGAGAGCGTCATCGCCCTCGACCCGAAGACCGGCAAGCCGCTGTGGGAGTACAAGTACACGGTGAGCGGGTTGCCCAAGGGCGAAACGCCGGTGAAGGGCGGGCGGTGCGGCCCGCAGGCGTCGCCGTGTGTGGTCGGTGGGCGGGTGATCGCCGTCGGCTACACCGGGCACATCTCGGCCCTGGACGCGGCCACCGGGAAGGTGCTGTGGGAGAAAGAACTGGTGGCCGACTTCGGCGGCGAGCGGCCGGAGTTCGGGTTCGCGTCCAGCCCGGTGCCGCTGGACAAACTGGTGCTCATCCCGGTGGGCGGGAAGAAGACGGCGCTGGCGGCGCTCGACCCGGCGGACGGGGCGGTGAGGTGGCAGACCGCCGCCGAGCGGGCCAGTTGCGCCACCCCGCAGGTGGTGACGCTGGCCGGGGTGCGGCAGATCGTCCACCTGACCCGCAGCGTGCTGCACGGGTACTCGACCGCCGACGGCACCGAACTGTGGGCGTACAAGTTGCCGCTGGAGGGGCTGACGAACGTGCCGTCCCCGCTGGTGTTGCCCGGCGACCGCGTCGTCATCTCCGGCCAGGGGGTGAAGGGGATGCGGCTGCTGAAGGTGGCAAAAGACGGGGAGAAGTTGGCGGCGAAGGAGGTGTGGAAGGCCGACCCGCAGTTCTTCTACTGCAACTGGGGGGTGATCGGCGACGTGCTGTACGGGGCGACCCAGACCGGGTTCGTGGCGGTGAGCCTGAAAGACGGTGAGGTGCAGTGGGCGAACGCCGGGCTGAAGGATGCCAACCTGGTGCTGGCCGATGGGGTGCCGCTACTGCTGGCGAAGGACGGGCGGTTGGCCCGGTGCAAGTTCACCGACACCGGGGTGGAGGAGACGGCGAAGCTGGCCGCCACCCCGCACCGCACCTGGACCCCGCCGTCGGTCGTCGGCACCACCTTATATGTGCGGAACGCCAAAGAACTGGTGGCGGTGTCCCTGACCGGGCGTTAACGTCGAAAAAGTCGATTGCACCCCGCCCACCGTCCGACTATCATCGGCAGGGATGACGCCGGCGCCTACCGGACCGGCCTAGCCCTCCCCCCATCTCATCTAACGGAGCGTTCTCATGCTACGGAACCTGGCCCTGGCCCTGACCGCCGTCTTCGCCCTCGGCTTCGCGGTGACGGCCGAAGACAAGAAGGAAACCAAGCTGAGCGGCGACCTGGTGTGCGGCAAGTGCAAGCTGAAGGAAACCAAGGAGTGCGCCAACGTCCTGCAGGTGAAGGACGGGGACAAGACGGTGAACTACTACCTGGACGACAAGGGCGCCAAGGAAGACTACCACAAGATGTGCTGCACCAAGACCACCAAGGTGACCGTCACCGGCACGGTGAGCGAGAAGGACGGCAAGAAGATGGTCAAGGCCACCAAGGTGGAAGAGGCGAAGTAACGCGGTTCACGATCGCAGTCGAAACGCCGCCCACCCGGGCGGCGTTTCCGTTTACCCGGAGAGCGGCCATGCGCACCACCCGGCTCGGCAACTCGGACCTGCACGTCACCCCCATCGGGTTCGGGGCGTGGGCGATCGGCGGCGGCGGGTGGGCGTTCGCCTGGGGGCCGCAGGACGACGCCGAGAGCGTCGCCGCCATCCGCGAGGCCATCGACCTGGGCGTCAACTGGATCGACACCGCCCCCGTGTACGGCCTCGGCCACTCCGAAGAGGTGGTGGCGAAGGCACTGGCGGGCGTGACAAACCGGCCGTATGTGTTCACCAAGTGCGGGCGGGTGTGGGACGAGAACCGGCAGATCGGCAAGCGGCTGAAGGCGGCCAGCATCCGGGCCGAGTGCGAGGCCAGCCTGAAGCGGCTGAAGATCGACGTGATCGACCTGTACCAGGTCCACTGGCCGGAGCCGGACGAGGACGTGGAGGAGGGCTGGGCCGAAGTCGCCAAGCTCCAGCAGGAGGGCAAGGTCCGCTGGATCGGCGTGTCCAACTTCAGCGTGAGCCAGATGAAGCGGGCGGCGGCGATTGCCCCGATCACGTCGCTCCAGCCGCCGTACTCGATGGTCCGCCGCGACATCGAGGCCGACATCCTGCCGCACTGCCGGGCGAACGGCATCGGGGTGATCGCGTACTCGCCGATGGCGTCCGGGCTGCTCACCGGGACGTGGACGAAGGAGCGGTTGGAGTCGCTGCCGGCGGACGACTGGCGGCGGTCGAAGAACCCGCAGTATCAGGAACCGCTGTTCTCACGGAACCTGCGGCTGGTGGAGTTGCTCCGCGACATCGGGGCGGGGCACGGCGGCACGCCGGGGCAGGTGGCGATCGCGTGGGTGCTGAAGCACCCGGCCGTCACCGCCGCCATCGTCGGCGCCCGCAAGCCGGGGCAATTGGCGGAGTTGGTCGCCGCGGCGGAGATGACGCTGACCGACGCGGACGTGAACCGGATCGAGCAGTTCCTGGCGGCGAACCCGAAGTGAGCGCTGTTCCACCGCCGCGACGTGCGGTATGATCAGCCGGATTTCTGTAGCCGCGACCCAACGGGGAGCGCGTTGACTCACCGCGCCCCCCTTTGGGACGCGGCTACAACCCCGAACGAGTTCCCCCCATGCGCTGCCTGCTCGTCCTCCTGCTCGCCCCACAGCTGCTGTTCGCCCAGGCGGACAAGAAGCCGGACAAACCGGACAAGCCCGAGGAGCCGCTGAAGGCCCGGTACACCAAGTACGAGTACCGCATCCCCATGCGGGACGGGACGAAATTGTTCACGTCCGTGTACGTGCCGAAGGACGACAGCAAGCCGTACCCGATGCTGCTCATCCGCACCCCGTACAGCGTGCAGCCCTACGGGGTGGACAAGTACCCGGAGCGGCTGCGGCCGGGCAAAGAGTTCGAGAAGGCCGGGTACATCTTCGTGCAGCAAGACGTCCGCGGGCGGTGGATGAGCGAGGGCGAGTTCGTGAACATGCGACCGCACATCCCGAACAAGACCGGCAAGCAGTTCGACGAGAGCAGCGACACCTACGACACGGTGGACTGGCTGGTGAAGAACATCCCGAACAACAACGGCAAGGTGGGCATCACCGGCATCAGCTACCCCGGGTTCTACACTGTCACCGGCATGATCGACGCGCACCCGGCGGTGGTCGCGGTGTCCCCGCAGGCGCCGATCAACGACTGGTTCGTGGGCGACGACTTCCACCACAACGGCTGCCTGTTCCTGCCGCACTGCTTCAACTTCATGGCCAACTTCGGCAAGCCGCGGCCGGAGCCGATCAAGAAGTCGAACGCCATGCCGTTCGACCACGGCACCCCGGACGGGTACAAGTTCTTCCTCGAAATGGGGCCGCTGGCGAACGCCGACAAGCTGCACCTGAAAGGGGAGATCGCGTTCTGGAACGAGGTGATGAAGCACGGCACCTACGACGACTTCTGGAAGAGCCGCAACATCCGCCCGCACATCAAAGGCATCCAGCCGGCGGTGATGACCGTCGGCGGGTGGTTCGACGCCGAGAACCTGTTCGGCGCGCTGGAGACGTTCAAGAACGTGGAGGCGACCGGCGTGCCGAAGGGCGGGAACACGCTGGTGATGGGGCCGTGGGTCCACGGCGGGTGGGCCGGCGGCGACGGCGACCGGCTGGGCGACGCCCGGTTCAACGCCAAGACGGCCGAGTTCTACCGCGAGCACATCGAGCTGCCGTTCTTCGAGCACCACCTGAAGGGCAAGGGCGAGTTCAAGCAGCCGAAGGCGTGGGTGTTCGAGACGGGCACGAACGTGTGGCGGAAGCACGACGCCTGGCCGCCGAAGGAGGCGAAGGCGGCGACGTTCCGCCTGTCCGAGGCCGGGCGGCTGGTGCGGGACGGGTCGGCGGCCGACTCGGGCGACGAGTTCGTGTCCGACCCGGCCAAGCCGGTGCCGTACATCGGCAAGACGGCCATCGGCATGATGCAGGAGTACATGACCGCCGACCAGCGGTTCGCCGCCAGCCGGCCGGACGTGCTGGTGTACCAGACGCCGGTGCTGGAGAAGGACACGACCGTCGCCGGCCCGATCGAGGTGGAGCTGAGCGTGAGCACCACCGGCACCGACGCCGACTGGGTGGTGAAGCTGATCGACGTGTACCCGGACGACTACCCGGACAACGAGGAGCCGAAAGTGGAAGAAGGCCGCCGCCCGCGGCCGCCGGAGGTGCGGATGGGCGGGTACCAGCAGTTGGTGCGGGGCGAACCGTTCCGCGGCAAGTTCCGCAACGGGTTCGACAAGCCGGAGGCGTTCAAGCCGGGCGAGCGGACGACGGTGAAGTTCACCATGCCGGACGTGCAGCACACGTTCCGCCCCGGCCACAAGATCATGATCCAGGTGCAAAGCTCCTGGTTCCCGCTGGCCGACCGCAACCCGCAGACGTTCACCGACATCTACACGGCGAAGGAGTCCGACTTCAAGAAGCAGACGCACACCGTGTTCCACTCGTCGAAGGTGAGCGTGAAGGTGATCGAGAAGTGACATCCGCTGGTTTGCCGCGTCAGTGAGGGGAG
>CANJKY010000026.1 GCA_947474875.1 Gemmataceae bacterium | reverse complement strand
CGCCTGAGACATGCAGACGCGGTCGAGGTAGAGGATGGCAGTGAGCCCGCACAGCCAGAGGGCGAGGACGAACCTCGCCCGCGTCGGGCGGGCCGGCTCGGTCGGGTCGGTGTGGGCGGTGACCACGGATCGGCCCAACGGGTGTTTCGCGAATCCTACAACTCGGGCCGATTGAGGGCGGGCGGTGTGGCCCAGCGTGGCGGCGTTCACTCGCAGCTGGACCAGCCCGTTCCATATGGCGATGGAAGGCGAACGATGCGGTCGCTCTGGCGACAAAGGAGTCGCTGCCCGATACGGGCCACGGAGAGTAACAACCAGCCGCCAGCCTGCTACACACTCCTGAGCCGACGGTTATAGTACGAAGGCTCCGCTCATCCCACGCCGAGGCGACCCATGCTCCGTCGCTGCCCCCTCGCCCTGCTCGTGGTTCTCCCCGCCTTCGCTGCCCCCGTCCCGAAGAAGGTGGTGACCCCGATCACCGCCGCCAACACCGCCGACCTGCGGCTGGTGAAGGAGGTTGCGCGACGGGCATCCTCCGTGCAACTCGGCCCGGCGAGTGGACAGCTCACTCTGGTGGACTACGCGCGGTCCGTGGAAGTGGTGGACGACGTTGAGTTCAAGCCCGTGAAAGACAGCCCGACCGGGCTGAAGCCCATGTACCTGGCGACCTCGGCGGACGGCAAGTACCGGGCGTGGGTCGAGCAGAAGGCACCCAAGTATCTGCTGGAGGACGTGGCCGGCAAGAAGACGACGGAGATCGAGTTCGGCGGGTCGGGCAGCTCGTGCGCGTTCAGCCCGGACGGCAAGACGCTGGCGATCGGGTACAACGTGTTCCCGCCGGGTATGCCGAACGGCTTCTCCGAGTCGCGGCTGTACGACACGGCCACCGGCAAGCTGCTGCACACGCTGGAACAGGACGGCCAGGGCGGCCTCACCCCGGTGTTCAGCCCGGACGGCAAGACGCTAGCGGTGGGCAACCGCAACCACCCCACCAAGCTGTACGACGTGAAGACTGGAAAGGTGCTACACACGCTGAACCGCGCGATGACGCAAGGGATCGCGTTCAGCCCGGACAGCACAAAGTTGGCGGCCGCCTACGTGGACGGGAAGGTGGCGGTGTGGGACGTGGCGTCGGGGGAAAAGCTGGGCGAGGCGAAGTCGTCGTGTGAGGAGTTGTACTCGGTGGACTGGGGGAAGACCGGGGACGTGCTGGCCACCTCCGGGCGGAACGGCAAGGTGGAGGTGTGGGACGCGGCCAAGCTGACCGTGCTGAAGGAACTGGACGTCGGGTTCTGGGTGATCGCCGTGCGGTTCACGATCGACGGGTCACGGCTGCTGACCGCCAGCGCCTCCGACCACGCGGCCACTGCTGACCGGAAGTTGTCGGTGTTCGCCCTCATCGGCGGGCTGAAGAAATAAGGGCCGTGATCGCGTGGAAACACTCCGCCACCGAGGACTGATAGCGGCACACGTCCAAACCGGCCGATCCCCGCACACGCTGCTTTTTCTGCGAAACCACGTCTGTTTCTCGTCCGACGGGTGACGAGCCGGGAGGGGCGCACCGTTCCGGTCGCTCCCGCCGCAGACCGCCCTGCCGGTATCCCGGGTGTGCGACCCGCAGGTGTGTGACAGCTTTCGTAACGTGAGGTCGAGTTAGTACGACCTCACGTCGGAAGTTTGCCCGGCCGGCGTCCGGGGCAGCTTCGGCGGCGTCTGCCTTTCGCCGCCTTCGGAACCCCGTGGGATCACAGCCCGGCGAGCGGGGCGTCGGCGTCGCCGAATTTGTCCTGTTTTACTCCCATGTTGTTCAGCACTGACAGGTACAGGCTGCACAGCTTGCGGTCGGCGTCCTTGCGGCCGGTGTAGTCGAGCACCCGGCCGGTCTGGAGGGTGCCGCCCAGCCCGCCGGCGAGCAGTAGCGGCACCTTGCTGGAGTCGTGGGCGCTGCCCGACCACAGGCTGTTCACGAACAGCACGCACGAGTTGTCCAGCACCGTTCGGTCGCCCTCCGTCATGGCGTCCAGCTTTTCGGCCAGGTAGGCGAGCTGGCTGACGTAGAAGCGGGTGATCTTGTGGTACGCCTCGGACTTGTCGTTGTGCGACGCCCCGTGGTGGGCGTCGCGGACGCCGAGAAACGGGTAGAACAGGCCGGAGATGTCGCGGCACAGGAGGAGCGACGCCACGCGGGTCTTGTCCGTCTGGAAGCCGATGGCGATGACGTCGCACATGAGCCGCATGTGCTCGCGGATGTCTTCCGGCAGGCCGTCGTCCGGCCGCTTCATCGCCACCGCCGGCGTGCTCTTGCCCTTCGCCCGGTCGTCCGCCTTGTCCTTGTGGGACCGGGCCGCCTGCGCCCGCTTCTCCACCTCCCGCACGCTGGTCAGGTACTCGTCGAGCCGCACGCGGTCGGCGGCACTCACCTTGCCGCTCAACGCCGCCGCCTCGTCCCGTACGCGGTCGAGCACGCTCTGGTTGCGGCGACTGCCGCGGTTGTCGAACAGGGCGTCGAACGCCAGCGACGGGTACGCCTCCATCGGCACCGGCGAGGTGGCGTTCTGCCACGAGATGTGCGAGCTGTACGCCATCGAGAAGTTCGTCTCGTGGTAGCCGGTGGTCGGCTGCTCGCACCCGAGCACCAGGCTGGGCTGTTCGGTCTGCTCCTTGAAGTGGTCGGCCAGCACCTGGTCGACGCTCACCCCGCCGCGGAGTTCGGCCCCCTTCTGGAGGGACGCCCCGGACAGGATGTTCCCGGTCTGGCCGGGGTGGATACCGACGCCGGTGGCCGACTTGTTGAACAGGCCGTTCACCACGTTCAGCTTGGCCGTCAGCTTGGCGAGCGGCTCCAGGCTCTTGCCCAGCTCCATATCGGCGCCGCTGCCCTTCGCCCACCAGTGGTCGGGGTTTACCCCGCACCCCATGAACAGGGCGGCGAACCGCTTCGGCGACTCGGCCGGCGTGCCGGTCTTGGCCGCGGGGTCGGCCCCCCACACCGGCACCGATTCGAGCCATGGCAGGGCCACCGTGACGCCCACGCCGCGGAGGAACAGGCGGCGGGAAACACCGGCCCGACTGGTGTTCGGATTCATATCGGCCTCACTCGGAAGCGGCGGAGCCGCGGTGGGTCAGGAACTGGGGGCTGGTGACGATGGCTTCCACGAGCACCGAGAAGCGGTACTCGCTGGCGGTCAGTTTCGCCTTCATCTCGCGGAGCAGTTTCTCGTCCGACGGCAGGAGGGTGCGGCCGAGGGCGTAAGCCAGCAGTTTGCGGCACAGGTTGTCCACGAAATCCAACTGGCGGTGGTCACGGATGTAGGTCTTCAAGCCGGCGATGCCAACGCCGTCGGTGCCGCCGGGGAAGGTGGCCGTCGCGTCGACCGGCCGGCCGCCGAGGTCCGTGGTCCGCTTCTCGCCCACCGGCCCGTACCCCTCGAACACCAGTCCGAGCGAGTCGAACCGCTGGTGGCAGGCGGCGCAGCTCTTGATCTCGCGGTGCCTGGCCAGCGCCTCGCGGAGCGGGCGTTCGCTCTTCGACTCGTCGGCCGGCAGTTCGGGCACGTCCGGCGGCGGGGCCGGGATGTGTTCGCCCAGCACCCGCTTGGCCACCCAGTACCCCCGCTTCACCGGGCTGGTCCGCAGGCCGGGGGCGTTCTTCGTCAGGAATGCGGCCATCGGTAGCAGCCCGCCGCGGCCGTACTGGCCGGCCTCGTCCACCCGCACCCACTCGCTCCCCGTGCCGGAGAACGGCATGCGGTAGTGCTTCGCCAGCGGCTTGTTCACGAACGTGTGGTCGGCGTACAGCAGGTCGAGCACCGACCCGTCGCGGGCGGCGAGGTCGGCGAAGAACCGCACCGGCTCCTCGAACATGGCCTGCCGCAGGGCGGTGTCGAACGCCGGGAAGCGGGTGCGGTCCACCGCGTTGTGCTCCTCGAACCGGCGGACGTCGAGCCAGTTGGCGGCGAACTCGGTGGCCAGCCCGAGGGCCTTCGGGTCGCGGAGCATCCGCTTCGCCTGGGCGAGCAGCACGTCGGGCTTGTGCAACTCGCCCTTCGCCGCGAGGTCGAGCAACTCCCGGTCCGGCATGCTCGCCCACAGGAAGTAGCTCAGGCGACTGGCCAGGGCGTAATCCGAGAGCGGCGCCGTCTCGCCGGTCCCTTTCCCCGGCAGATCGACGCGGAAGAGGAAGTGCGGGGAGACTAGCGCGCTCACCACGCAATCTCGGACGGCGTCCTCGTGGCCCAACTCCTCTTTGTCACGGAGGGTGCGGTAGAACGCGGTCAGGCCGTCCCTCTCAGCGGTCGTGAGCGGGCGGCGGTATGCGCGTTCGGCGAACCGGTGCAGCGCCGGCAGGTGCTTCGGTTCCGCCTCCATGCGGGCCTTCTCGATCGCCCGGAACGTGGCGTTCATGGTGCGGAAGTAGGCGGTGATCGCCGCCTTCGCCGTGTCGCCCGCCCCGGCCTTCACCGCCTTCGCCAAATAGAGATCTTCGAGTTTGCGGACCTTCGCGTCCGAGGTGGCGTCCTTGTCTTCGGCCCGGAAGGGGTCGAACACCTCGTCGCGGATGAAGCCGGATTCCGCCCGCTCGTACCAGATGAACGAGCGGTACTGCCGCTGCGGGGCGTCGGTCATCAGGTCGAACTCGTGCCAGAGGCGGTCGAGCTCTTTCTTGCCGGCGGCGTCGAGCAGCAGCTCGCACAGCGGGCCGTCGTCGCGGAAGTACCCCTGCTGGTTGTGGAAGCCGGCGCTCAGCAGCCGCCCGCGGCTGGCCTCGTTCTGGAACACCCGCCCCCGCTCGGACACGAAGAACGCATCCGGGAACACGGCACAGAACCGCTCGCACGCGGCCTCGTACTTCTTCCGTTCGTCGGCCGTGTCGGGAACCGCCATCGCCTTCACCGCCGCCGAATCGGCCGGCAGCCGCCACTGCTTCAGTTTGAGTGCGGTGCCGGCGGCGTACTTGGTGTGGTTGGCGGCCGTCTGCTCGTTCTTCCAGATCACCAGCGGTTGTGAGCCGTCCTGCACCCGCGGCGACTTCAGGTTGTTCACCACCGGCACCAGCTTCGGCCGGAGGTCGGTGATGAAATCTTGCATCTGCTCGCACGCGGCCTTCGCGGTGTCCGGCTTCGCGTCGGCCGGGATGCCGTCGAACAGCCGCTGCAACGCCGCCACCGGTCCCACCGCCACCGGCTTGTCGGTCAGCACCGCCCACACGGCGGCCAGGTACTTCGCGCTGATCTTGGCATCCGTGGCGAAGTCGGCCAGGGTCGCGTTCGGCTTATCCGCCGCGGGCCGGTTCTTGTACTTCCACGCGGCCAGGAAGTAGTCGGCATAGCTCGTCGGCTGCCGCTTGTAGAACCCGACGATGCGGTTGACGCAGAACTTGTCGCGGTCGGTGTCGGCGATCACCGGGTGCGGGGCGAACTCGAACCCGTCCGCGGTGAGGGCGAGGTGGTCGGCCACCTTGCGGGCCGCCTCCAGGTACTTCTTCACCAACGCCGGCGAGGTGGCGAGCGACTCGGCCGAGTTGTCGAACCCGGCCTCGTTCGCCGGGTCCACTGGAAAGTCCTTTGTCGGGCGGATGTCCACGCCGGTCAGGTCGCGGATGGTGTGGTCGTACTCGGCGTTGCTCAGCCGGCGGGCGGGCACCGGGCCGGGGTCGCCGGCGTGCTTCTCGCCTTCGGCCGACCGCACCGCCTCCGCCCACACGATCACCTCCTGGCGGAGCTGCTTCGTCGGCTGGCTCTTGGCCGTCTCCGGCGGCATGTCGCCCGCCTTCAGCCGCTCCAACACCAGCGCCCACCGCTTGTGGTCCTTGGCGACCGACTCCACGCTGGTGAACGGGGTCAGGTCGAGGTCGCCCTTCGGCTTCTTCCCGCCGTGGCACGAGTTGCAGTGCGCTTCCAGGAACGGCCGCACGGACTTCTCGAACGCCGTTTGCAGCGACGCCGGCGTGACGTCCCGGGGTGGCGGGTCGGCGGCCGGCCCATCCAACGGAGCGAGGGCGAGGGTCGACAGTCCGGCGAGCGTCAGCCAGCGGGCACTCTTGGCAATCATGAGGTGAGGCAGGTGGGATGTCGGCGGGCAGGGGCAGGCACGCAGAACGGTCACAAACTCAGCGACCCGTTCCGCTTCAACTCTCCCCAACAGGATACCAACCGATCAAGCCTAATGGAACCGTGCAATCGGCAAGGGGTGAGGTCCAATGCGCCGCGCCTGGCCACCGAGGTTCTCCCGCCGGTGACGCGCAAGTACCATACACCCTTCGTTCACCCCGGTACATCCGGTCGTTCACGTTGAGATTCCATGCGCGTCGTGCTCGCCGAGAAGCCGTCCGTCGCCCGCGAGATCGCCGCCGTGCTCGGGGCGACCTCCCGTCAGGACGGGTATCTGGAAGGGGCCGGCTACCAGGTGACGTGGGCACTCGGCCACCTGGTCACCCTGCAGGAGCCGGAGGACTACGACGCCGTTCTCAAGCGGTGGGCGCTGCACACCCTCCCGTTCGTCCCGGAACAGTTCGGGCTCAAGCTGATCGACGAGCCACGGGCGGGCAAGCAGTTCGCCGTCGTGAAACGACTGCTGAAGGCGGCCGACGAGGTGATCTGCGCCACCGACGCCGGCCGCGAGGGCGAACTCATCTTCCGCTACATCCAGGAGCTGGCCGGGGCGACCCACAAGCCGTCCCGCCGGCTGTGGCTGAACTCCCTGACCGAGGCGGCCATCCGCGACGCCTTCCGCCGCCTGCAACCGCTGGCCGATTACGACCGCCTGTACGCCGCCGCCCGCTGCCGCAGCCAGGCCGACTGGGTGGTCGGGCTGAACGCCACCCGCTTCTACACCGTCCGCCACCGTGATGCCGGCGGCCGGCTCTGGAGCGTCGGCCGGGTGCAGACGCCGGTGCTCGCCCTGGTGGTGCGACGGGACGACGAGATCCGCGGGTTCAAGCCCGATCCGTTCTGGGAACTGCTCACCCTGTACCGCGAAGTCACCTTCAAGTTCACCGGCGATCGCTTCAAGAAGGAGGCCGACGCGATCGCCATGCTCGACCGAGTGCGGGATCACCCGTTCGCCGTCGGCGCCGTCGAGCGGAAGACGGAGCGGGATCTGCCGCCCCAACTGTTCGACCTGACCGAACTCCAGCGGCACATGAACCGCCGCCGCGGGCTGTCGGCCGATGCCACCCTGAAGGCGGCCCAGTCGCTATACGAGGCGAAGCTGATCACCTACCCGCGGACCGACTCCCGGCACATCACCACGGACCTGAAGGGGCAGGTGCGTAGCGCGCTCGAAGCGTTGCGGTCACCGTACCCGGAGGCGGTCGGGCGACTCGACCTGTCCGCCCTCGCCTTCACCGGCCGGGTGGTGGACGACGCCAAGGTGCGGGACCACCACGCCATCATCCCCACCGGGAAGGTGCCGGGCGACCTGCCGCCGGCCGAGCGGGCGGTGTTCGACGCGGTCGCGATCCGCCTGATCGCCTGCTTCTACCCGGCCTGCGTGAAGGAGGTGACGACCGTCGACGGGCAGGCGAACGCGGTGCCGTTCCGCGCCCGCGGGGTGCGGGTGGTGGAGCCGGGGTGGACGGTGCTGTACCCGGTGCGGGCGGAGGACAAGAAGCCGGACGAGCAGGCGTTGCCCGAGTTCCGCCCCGGTGAGAGTGGCCCTCACGAGCCGTCGGTGAAGAAGGGGGAGACGACCCCGCCCAAGCCGTACACCGAAGCGACGCTGCTCGGGGCGATGGAAACGGCCGGCAAGCTGGTGGACGACGAGGCGTTGCGGGAGGCGCTCAAGGAGCGGGGGCTGGGCACCCCCGCCACGCGGGCGGCGACCATCGAAACGCTGCTCACGCGGGGATACCTCCAGCGCGACGGCAAGGCGGTCGTGTCCACCGACTCCGGCCGCTACCTGATCGCCCTGGTGCGGGACCGCGGGCTGAAAAGCCCGGAGCTGACGGGCGAGTGGGAGGCGCGGCTGCGGGAGGTCGAGCGCGGGGAACTCGACCCCGTCCGGTTCATGGCCGACATCGCCGCGTACACGCGGGGGATCGTCCGCGGCGACGGCGACGCGGTGAACGAGTCGCGGCTGGGCGAGTGCCCGCGGTGCGGCCGGCCGGTGATCGAGGGGCAGCGCGGGTACGGCTGCTCGGGGTGGAAGGACGGGTGCCCGTTCGTGCTGTGGAAGGAGTACAAGGGCGGGCGGCTGGAGGTCGGCCACGCCCGCGAACTGCTGCAACGGCGGGCGTTGTTCCGCCCGCCGCCGTTCGACGGGTCGGACGGGGTGATCCTCACCCTGTCGGACGCCGGGGCGGTGTTGGAGGTCCGCACCCCGCAGGCGGAAGGACCGCGGCCGACCAAGCAGGCGAAACCGGCACGGGCACGCCGCGCCCCACGAGCCAAACCGGCGGACGGGAACACGTCGAAGGTCCGCCGACCCAAGCCGACCGCGAACGTTGGAGCCGGCGGCGAGAAAAAAGCGAAGAAGGCGGCCGACGGCCCGCTCGGCCAGTGCCCCTTGTGCGGGGCACTAGTGATCGAAGGGGAGCGGGGGTACGGGTGCAGCGGGTGGCGGAACGGGTGCAAGTTCGTCATCTGGAAAACGATCGCCGGCAAGAAGGTGAGCATTACGACCGCACGGGCACTGTTGAAGAAGGGCGTTAGTCCGCCGCTCAAGGGGTTCAAGTCGAAGGCGGGGACCATGTTCGACGCGCGGCTGAGGCTGGAGAACGGGCAGGTCCGGTTCGAGTTCGGAGTGTGAGGGCGAAAGCACCACACCACAGCGGCGGTTCTGGGTCTCACGCCACTACCCAATGCGGCAACCCATTCCCGCGACGCCACCCCACCGGTGACCACTTTAGCGGTGATGCGGGCATGCTTTCGGCGGCACTCCGGAGTGTCCAACTGGTCAAGGTAGCAGACATGCGGCAGCTCGACACCGGGAAGGTGAAATCGCAATACGCGGTCCCGGACGGTTTGTGGAAGCGGTGGCTCGGGACAGGCTTCCGGGGTCGGGGCGAATCCGGGTTTTGCGGTAAATACCGCAATACTCGGCATCAGGACGCCGCGCCCCGGACCACCCGGGGGTAAGCAGAAGTGCTTCGGCGAAGGGGGTTTCCGTCAGTTATCGTCAGTCGGGCCGGCGGGATTTGAACCCACGACCTCTTGCACCCCAAGCAAGCGCGCTAGCCAAGCTGCGCTACGGCCCGTTACAAAGGGAGTGTATTACCGGGCGGCCCCTCTGACAACCTGAACATGATCTGGACGCCGGTCTGCTGGCACGGGTTCGCTCGGAATTCGAGGAGCGGTTGTAGGGCACCAGGCTGGAGTCGGCAATGACTGAGCCGGGGGCTGTCGCTTGCCCGGGGCAAACCGGTCTGGTAGCCTGCGAGTATCGGTCCGTCTGTAACGAGCCGCCAACGTCCGACTTCGGGCTCCGTTACACCTGTATCGCTGCACCCCGCACCCCGTGTAGGTGAACGATGCCTGTCTCTCGCGTGCTTCCTCTGCTGCTCGTGTTCGGATTCGCGGTGACACAATCGGTCCAGGCCCAACCGGCGAAGAAACCGGTCGACGACAAATTCCGCACGTACCGGCTGGAAGCGAAGCAGACGGGGGAGCAGTCGAACAAGGTGAACCAGATGAAGAATGGGTCCGTGAACCTGGACCCCCCGTCGGCTGAAGACAAGGCGGCTCTGCTTGAGGTGGCACGCAACTACGTGTATCCCGTCACCCACCAGGAGTATTACTTCACTCCGGACGGCCCCGAGTTGGTGGCCAGAACCGGCGAGTCGCGGAGCCCGGCCACGATCCTCCGGAACTTCCGCGCACAGCTTCTACTGCCGCTTCCGGCCTCACCGACTACCACCCAACTGGCGTACATCCGCGAGTTCGGTGCGGCAGCGGTGGCGGCGATCGACGAGGTGCTGGCCAAGAGCCCGCCGTCGGTGATTCGCATTAACGCCCTACAGTTGCTGGTGGCGGTGGCCGAGACCGGGGCGCCAGCGGCATTCGACCGCACCGTCTCGCTACTCCAGACGAAGGACGAGCCGAATCACCCGCTTGAAGTGCTGTACTATGCCCTGAACGCCGCCGAGGGCGCCCTCGGGGCGTACGACCCAGCCCGCGGCACCAAGTGGGTGAATAAAACCAAACACTACCAACTGGTTTGTCTGGTGGACGACGTGGTGCAGAAGGTGCCGGCGTGCGTGATCGAAAAGGCATACATTCCGGACAAGCCGGTCGGCGAGGCCAGCCTGACGACCGATCCGAAGTCGAAACCGGCCGAGGGCAGCCTGACGCCCGAGCAGGTGGACGTGGCCCAGATATTCAGGTTGCAGGCGATCCGGGCGCTGGCCAAGGTCCGAACCGACATCGTTACGAACGACACCTTGGACAAAGAACGGCGGCCGCTGTTCACCCTTTGCCGGGTGGCCGTGTCCGACCCGGCACTGGTGCCGGCCCCGAGCGTCAAGGAACTCGGCGAGGCGGTGATCGGACTGGGTACGATGGTGCCGTCCGAGTCGGTCAACGCGGACGTACTGGGGCTGGTGATCGCCAAAGGGGTGTCCGATTTCATCCTGGAGAAGTCGGCGTCCGGCCGGGTGCTGAACAAGGACGACGTGCAACGTACGCACTGGAAACTGTACGGAATGCGGTTGAAGAACGCTTACACCGCGTGGGAACAAAGCATCCAGAAGACGAAACTGCCCAAGGCCGCGAAAGACACTCTGTCCGGGATCGCGCAGATCGGCGTGACGGCCGTCTTCGACCCTCTCACCAAGCAGACAGAAAACGGCACGGTTAACCTGGACAAGGCGGCCGTGGACAACTGGTACACCAACCGGTTCAACGCCATGAAAGGTGCGTTCGACCTCTATACGGATAAGCCGGACTTCAAGATTGTGGGGTCGGTCCGGCGGCAATAACTGGGCTGTTCGGAGTTGAGTTTCGCCGGCACAGGCCGGATAATCACTATCTACATCGTTCATTTCCACTCTACTCTACGGCAGGTCGATCATGAACCGGTGGCTAGCAGCGGTGGGGTTAGCCGCGACGACGACCGTCGCCATGGCCCAAGCACCCGTCAACAACAAACCCGGCTACCTCATCATCCGCATCAAACTGTCGGATGCTGGCGGCACGGCAGCGCCAGGCGGTGGGGCAGGGGGGGGAGGAGACATCGGCGGCAAGGGGTACGGTCAGGGCGGGTATGGTCCCGGCATGTACGGAGGTAACCAGGGCGGTCGACCTGGCGGTCCAGGCGGTGGGCTTGCCGGCGGCGGACTGGGCGGTCCCGGTCTGCCAGGCGGGTTCGGAGGGGTCGACGGCGGCGGGACCGACCCGGAGTCGCTGGCCAAGGAGCGGTCGATCGCCGTACTCGTGCCGTACAACAAGATGCTCCCGCAGCACCTGCTGTACAAGAACAAGGGGTATAATCAGGAGAAGAACCCGCGTCTGCCATACATCGAGCACGCGTACGGCGCAACCTACCTGTATCAGGACGGGACTAGCGTTCAGATCAAACAGGATGAACTGACGAACCAGGAGTCGGAGATCCGGGCGAAGCACAAGAAGTGGTCGGCCTCTCCCAACCGGAAATCGGACGAGTTGATGCTGTACGTCGAGCAGGCGTTCGCGGCCGACCTACCGAAGCTGGCCACCGAGTACGCGGACGATCTGCTTAAAATGAAGGACGCTAGCGGTCAGACGGGCGAGTTCATCAAGGCGTACACCGAACTGAAAGCCAGGCTCGGAAACGCTCTGCCGTCCGACCCCGCTGCACAGGGCTGGCGGACCAAGCTCGGCGGCACGGCTACCATCTCGGACGACGCGCCGCACTACACTCTCATCCACTTCGGCGCCGGCCAGAATCTGTCTCAGGACGCACTCACCCGGAAGGCGGACCTGCTGGAAGAGAATTTCCGCACCTTCTACACCTGGCACGCGCTGAAGAGCGGGAAGTTGCTCCCGTTCCCCGACAAGAAACTGATCGTGGTGGTGGCCAAGAAGGGCGGCGAACTGGCCGAACTTCGCGGCCGGCTAGACGGCATGAAGACCGGCGAGGACTCGTTCTACTCGCAGGAGCACAACCTGCTCGTCCTGTCTCCGGAGCGGACGGACGACTTGGGCAGGTCGTTCTTCGAATCGGCCCGGTCGAAGTCGACGCGTGAGGGGTTCGACCGGAGCGACCTGTTGAAGGGCAACGCACCGCCGTTACGAGACAAACTGACGGCAACCGACGTGGCCCTGGCCAGCACCTACGCCCTGGTCGAGCGGATGTTGGAGGTGGAGGCGGACAAGGCGGCCATCACCAGCGAGGGCACCCGCCAGTTGTACGCCGCCGCCGGATTGTTGCCGAAGTACGTCCGGCTGTCGCTGTGGATGGAGGCCGGAATTGCCAGCGTCCTTCAGCACCCGAAGAGCATGGGGGTTGTGGAACTGGCGCCGAACAAGCCCGGGCTGGCGCTCGGTACCAAGCCGGGGTACGGGGCCCCAAATAACCTGCTGCTGCGTGAGTTCCAGGCGTTCTACCCCGCCTCCCGGCGGAAAGAGATCAAGACGGAAGAAGTGTTGCGGAACACCATTCTGGACCGTTACTTTGAGGCCGTGGCTACCGCCACCGATCTGGACGGAGTGGCCCCCGCGATGCCGGCGACCGGTGGGAATAACCCCGGTCGCCCGGGCGGGAATAACCCCGGTGGTGGCGCTGCACCGCCGCCTGGCAGTCGCGGGCCGGGCCGCCGTGGTTCTGAGAACGATGCCCAGAACCCGCCCCCGCCTCCTCCGCCGCCCGGCGGG
>CANJKY010000025.1 GCA_947474875.1 Gemmataceae bacterium | reverse complement strand
CGTTGGATCGGCTGACGGCGGGATCGCCGCCGGCGGTCGTGGAGGCGATGCGGTACAGCCTGCTCGCCCCCGGAAAGCGGCTGCGGCCCCTGCTTTGTGTCCTGGCATGCGAGGCGTGTGGCGGGACGATCGAGCAGTCGTTGCCGGCGGCGTGTGCGGTGGAAATGGTCCACACGTACTCGCTGATTCACGACGACTTGCCGGCGATGGATGACGACGACCTGCGCCGTGGGATGCCCACCTGCCACGTGAAGTTCGGCGAGGCGATGGCGATTCTGGCCGGCGACGCCCTGCTGACGCTGGCGTTCGAGGTGCTGGGCGGCGGTTACGCCCCGCCGGTGGCGGCGGTTGCCTGTGTAGAGTTGGCCCGCGGTGCCGGCGCCGCCGGGATGGTCGGCGGGCAGATGCTCGACCTGGCCGCCGAAGGCCGGATTGCCGCGACACAGGACGAGGGCGAAGCTGGACTAGAGCGGATCCACCGCCTCAAAACTGGCGCCCTGTTCCGGTCGGCGCTTCGGCTGGGCGTGTATGCGGCGCACCCGGCGGGAATCGGCAGCATCCCGCCGGCTACACTAGCCAGTATGGACACGTTCGCCGCCGCGTTCGGGCTGGCGTTCCAGGTGACGGACGACCTGCTGGACGTAGAGAGCACCGCCGAAACCGCCGGCAAGCGGGTGGGCAAAGACGCCGCCCGCGGTAAGCTCACTTACCCCGGTCTGTTGGGGGTGGGGGCGAGCCGGGCGAAGGCGGACGCCCTCGGCCGGCAGGCGGTGGCCGCGGCCGAGGCGCTCGGGCCGGGCGGCGAACCGCTGGCCGCCCTCGCCCGGTACGTGGTCGGTCGAGACCGGTAGCGAAGCCCCGAGTCACCCATGCGGGATTTCCATATGCCCCAGCTCCTGCCCCAGATTCACTCGCCCGCGGACCTGCACCAGCTGAGCGACGACCAGCTCGCGGTGCTGACGGCCGAGATCCGCGACGAGCTGGTGCGGGTGCTCACCACCCGGTCGGCGCACTTCGCCAGCAACCTCGGGGTGGTCGAACTCTGCCTCGCCCTGCACCTGACGTACGACTTCAGCAAGGACCGGCTGATCTGGGACACCGGCCACCAGATCTACCCGCACAAGCTGATCACCGGGCGGTACGACCGGTTCCAGACCATCCGCACCAAGGGCGGGCTGATGGGGTTCCCGAACCCGGCCGAGTCGCCCTACGACCTGTTCTGCACCGGGCACGCCGGGGCCAGCGTGTCCACCATCTCCGGGCTGAAGGCGGGCGACGACCTGCTCGGACACGCGGATCACAAGGCGGTGGCGGTGATCGGCGACGGGGCGTTGCCGTGCGGCATGGTGTTCGAGGCGTTCAACAACATCCACGGGCTGAACCAGAACGTGCTGGTGGTGCTGAACGACAACCAGATGGGCATCTGCCCCCGCACCGGCGGACTGGCCAAGCACCTGGACCAGTATCGCATGACCGACTTCTACCAGGGCGGGAAGAAGGCGGTGAACGACCTGCTGAAGGCCATCCCGCTCATCGGCGAGCCGGCCCGTGCCAGCCTGGAGTCGCTCCGCGACGCGGCCAAGAAGTACTTCAAGGACGGCGGGCTGTTCGAGGAGTTCGGGTTCCGCTACTTCGGCCCGGTGGACGGGCACGACCTGAAGGGGCTGCGGAAGATCTTGAAGGACCTGAAGGGGCAGAAGGGGCCGCTGCTGCTGCACATCTTCACCAACAAGGGCCACGGCGTTCAGCAGGCGGCCGACGACCCGGTTACGTTCCACAGCCCCGGCATCTTCGAGGACGTGGGCGAGGGGAACACGAACATCGTGGTGAAGAAGGGCGGCGGGAGGGCGTACACCGACGTGGCGTCCGCGGCCATCTACAACGCGCTCCAGGCGGACGCCAAGGCGTGCGTACTCACCGCCGCCATGTGCCAGGGGAACAAGCTGGAGAGGGTGCGGGCCGACCTGCCGAAGCAGTTCTTCGACACCGGCATCTGCGAGAGCCACGCGGTGGCGTTCGCCGCCGGCATGGCCAAGGCCGGCGCCCGACCGATCGTGGACATCTACAGCACCTTCCTCCAGCGGAGCTTCGACCAGATCTTCCAGGAGGTGTGCCTACAGAACCTGCCGGTGACGTTCATGCTCGACCGGGCTGGGGTGGTCGGTCCGGACGGGCCGACCCACCACGGCTGCTTCGACATCCCGTACCTGCGGCTGTTCCCGAACATGACCTGCCTGGCCCCGGCGGACGAGGCCGACCTGGAGCCGATGCTCCAGTGGGCGCTGAAACAGTCCGGCCCTGTGAGCATCCGTTACCCGCGGGCGAACGCCGAGACGCTGCCGCGGTCCGGGGCGCTCCAGCCGATCGAGCGGGGGAAGGCGGAAATCCTGCTCGACGGGGACGACGGCTGCTTCCTGGCATTCGGCACCACCGCCACGGCGTGCGTGGCCGCAGCCAAGAACCTGCGGGAGGACGGGCTGAACTTCGGCGTCATCTCCGCCCGGTTCGTCAAGCCGCTGGACACTACCACCGTTCTCGGGGCGATCGAGAACTTGCCGCTAGTGGTCACGGTCGAGGAGGGGACGCTGGAAGGCGGGTTCGGTTCGGCAGTTCTGGAGGCGGCGAACGCCGCCGGGTTGGACACCCGGCACGTGGTGCGGAAGGGCTACCCGGACAAGTTCATCGAGCACGCCGACCGGAACGAACTGCTCGCCGACATGGGGTTAGACGCGAAGGGTCTGACCGCGTTCGTTCGAGCCCTTCGCAGCCAGGGTGCTGATCAGTCGCTCCAGTCCGCCGCCGTGCGGTAGTCACGGCGCCTCTCTACAATCTCCCCACCTCGTCAACCACGGAGACGCTGCCGTGAAGTTCCCGTCCGTCCTCGTCATGGTGTTCGCCGTGTCGATACTCGCTTCCGAAGTGCAAGCCGCCGACGCCGGCAAGAAACGGCCGATGCAGATCGACGACCTGTTCAAGTTCAAGCGGGTGGCCGACCCGCAGATTTCCCCGGACGGCAAGCACGTCGTGTACCAGGTGACCACGGTAGATCTGGAGGGGAACAAGAGCAGCACGGCACTGTTTCTGGCCGCCACCGACGGCAAGACCCCACCGAAGCAACTGACCAACCCGAACGGCAAGAAGGACACCCACCCGCGGTGGAGCCCGGACGGGCGGACCATCCTGTTCGAGTCCACCCGCGGCGGAACGGGTCAGCTCTACACCATCCAGCCGTTCGCCGGCGGCGAGGCGACGAAAATCACAAGCGTCAGCACCGGGGCGGGCACCGCGATCTGGAGTCCGGACGGGAAGGCGATCGCGTTCGTCTCGAACGTGCGTCCGGAGTTCAGCGAACTGCCATTCGCCGAGGCGGACAAGAAGAACGCCGAGGCGGACAAGGCGGCCGAAGACAACCCGGTGAAGGCGAAGACGTTCACCAAGCTCTTCTACCGCCACTGGGACAGCTACGTCGAGGACAAGCGGGGACATCTGTTCGTCATCACGGCGAAGGACGGCGGCTGGAGTGAGCCGCACAACTGCACCCCCGGCGACCGCGACGCCTACCCGAACAGCACCACGTTCAGCGTCGGCGACGACTTCACCTTCACCCCGGACAGCAAGCACCTGGTGTTCGCCGCCGCCCCCGGCGACGGGAATGAAGCCTGGAGCACCAACTACGACCTGTGCCGGGTGCGGATCAACAATAACAAAGGGCCGCAGAGCGGGCGAAAGCCGACCGAGTGGGAGTCGCTCACCGAAGGCAACAAGGCCGCCGACAACGGGCCGCGGTTCAGCCCGGACGGCAAAAAGCTGGCGTACCGCGCCCAGAAGAAAGCCGGCTACGAAGCCGACAAGTGGGAACTGTACGTCGTAGACGTGAAGCCCGACGGAACGTTCTCCGGAGCGCCGAAGAGCCTCACCGGAACGCTGATCGTCACCGATGGGACTTACCGCGAATCCGGCCAGGCGAAGCCGGAGGCGGATGACTTGGCGGTGAACGAGTTCGCCTGGCAAACGAACGAAGGACTGGCTTTCGTGGCGGACAAAGAAGGCAGGAGCTTCATCTACCACATGCCAATCGAAGGCGGTAAGGCCCACGTAAATCGCCCACAAGGTGGGTCATCGAATAGCGTTTCGTTCTCTGCTGATGGCAACGCCAATGCCTTCATCCAAGTTGCCATGGATTCCCCGAGCGAGGTGTATACCTCACGAACGATCCAGAAAGATATGTACGTCATGTGCATCAGCCACGCCAACGACGCCCTGCTCGCCGAACTCGACCGCCCGCGGCCGGAGAGCGTGAAGGTGAAGGTGGAAGGCGGCGACATGCAGATGTGGATCCTCAAGCCGCCGGGGTTCGACCCGGCGAAGAAGTGGCCTGTGGCGTTCCTCGTCCACGGCGGGCCGCAGGGGGCGTGGGAGGACGGCTGGAGTTTCCGCTGGAACCCGCAGGCGTGGGCCGCCCAGGGGTACGTGGTGGCGCTGCCCAACCCGCGGGGGTCGACCGGCTTCGGCCAGAAGTTCGTGGACGAGATCGCCGGCGACTGGGGCGGCAAGTGCTACCGCGACCTGGTGGCCGGGCTGGATTACGTGGAGAAGCTGCCGTACGTGGACAAGGACCGCATCGGGGCGGCCGGGGCCAGCTTCGGCGGGTACATGATGGACTGGTTCGCGGTGAACGACATCGCCAAGCGGTTCAAGTGCCTGATCACCCACTGCTCGGTGTACAACTTCGAGAGCATGTGGGGCACCACGGATGAGCTGTGGTTCGACGAGTGGGAGCACCAGGGGCTGCCGTGGGAGAAGCCGGGCAGCTACAGCGAGTTCAGCCCGCACAAGCGGGCCGGCGAACTGGCAAAACACAAGACGCCGATGCTGGTGGTCCACAACGACCTGGATTTCCGCTGCCCGATCGGCCAGGGGCACGAGCTGTTCACCGCGCTGCAGCGGCAGAAGGTGCCCAGCCGGTTCGTCAACTTCCCGGACGAGGGGCACTGGGTGACGAAGCCGAAGAACAGCCAGCACTGGCACAAGGAGGTGTTCGCCTGGCTGACCAAGTACGCCCCGCCGGGCGGGAAGTGAGCGACACGAATGCCGCGGCATAGCTATGCCGCGGCTTTTTCACATCTGTTCGGCCCATTTTAGAGCTTGTGAAAGCGACTCCATCGGCAACCCGATGACGTTACTCACGCTTCCCTCCACCACCGTCAGGTACGGGTCTGTCGGCATCTGGATGGCGTACGCCCCGCTGCACCCCTCCCACTTCCGCGTCTTCAGGTACGCCTCGATATCGGCATCAGTCAACGACTTCATCCGCACGCGGCTGAGTTCCTGCCACGTCACCTGCTTGTCGCCGGGGCGGACCCACAGGCACACCCCGGTCCACAGCTCGTGAACCGTGCCGCTCAGGCTCTTGATGATCCGCCGGGCGTGGGCCTCGTCGTCCGGCTTGCCGATCACCTTGCCGTCCAGCCAGCCGACGGTGTCCGCGGCGATGACGATGCCGTCGGCCACCGTGGGAGCGACCGCCGCCGCCTTCAGCCACGCCAGTTCGGCGACATAGTGCCGGCAGTCGCCCAGTCTGGCCTCGGTCGGCTCGTCGACGTTCGCCGGCCGCACCTCGAACTGGTACCCGTGCAGCTTCATCAGCTCGCGGCGGCCGAGCGACCCGCTCGCCAGGATCAGCTTCTTCGGCATGTTCGCAGCACCTGTTGGAGGGACGGCCAAAGCTTGTTCGGGGTCAGGTCGGCCAGGCACAGCATGCCGTGCGGGCACTGGCGGAGGTAGCTGCCGGCGCACGGGACGGTGGTGGGCACCCCGCCGGCCGGCGAATTGTACGGGCCGTGAAGCGCTGGCTTGGTACACAGGTACGGGGAGACACACGGCACCCCGAGCGCGGCGGCTACGTGCAGCGGGCCGGTGTCGTTCGACAGCATCGCGTCCGCCCGGCTCAGCACCGCCACCATCTTGGCGATGCCGGTTTTGCCGGTGTAATCGTGGCTCGGGCCGATCAGTCGCGACTGTAAGTCCTCTGACAACGCAATGTCGTCGGCCGCGCCGACGAGCAGCACCGTCCCGCCGAAATCGCTGTGCGACCGGTTCGCCACTTCAGCGAACGCCCCGACCGGCCACCGTTTGGTCAGCCAACGGGCCCCGGGTGCGAGGGCCAGCCACGGCCGCGGGAACGCCGCCAACTCCGCATCTACGGCCGCCGACTCATTCGCTGCCACTGGCAGCACGAACCGCTTGGTCAGATGCCCGCCGCCAAGCGTCTCCACCACCCGCCAGTAGCGGTCGACGGCGTGGACGCGTTCGGCGTCCGGCACCTTGATGCGGTGGGTGTAGAAGTGCCGGCTGCCCTCGCGGCTGTTGGCGAACCCGACCCGTACCGCGGCCCCCGTCGCTGCCGTCATTAGCCCGGTGCGGAGCAACCCTTGCAGGTCGATCACCAGGTCGAACCGCCGCCGCCTCAGGTTGTCGGCGAACCGGAGCGAGTACGTTATCGCTTTCAGCGGGCTTCGCTTGTACGCCCCACGGTCGAACGGGATGGTGGCGTTCAGGTGCGGGTGTCCGGCCAGCAGCGGCTCGTAGGCTTTGTTCACCACCCAACTGATGTGCGACGCGGGGAACAACTCGCGGAGGGCCGTGAGCACCGGCACGGCGTGGGCGATGTCGCCGAGGGCGCTGGGCTTGATGACGGCGATACGGCGGGGCGGCCGGCGGAGCAACATCCGGCTGTTGTAGTCCGCGGCCCGTCACTCGTCGTTCGACGGGCATCGACCTGCTTACGTCGCCCGGAAGCCGGCGGGCAGAGTGTTGTCATCCCGAAATGCCTCGCCGGAATTTCCGGAGTTTTTTGCGGACACCGGGGTCGGCAGTTGTCGCCCCGGACTTGAGTAAATTACCCCTGCCGATGTCGTTGCAAGTGCAGGGGTTAGTGACAAATCCGCGAACCGGAGCCGGCCGCCGATCCCGGCGTCCTCGTCCCCGCAGATGTGGCGGAGACCGCATCAGGCACCTCTGGCGTTCGAGTTGCAAACCCGGTCTGGCATGGGCGACCGATCGGGGGCGCTCACCAAACGGGAGGGATCCCATGAAACGACTCACCCTACTCTTGGCCGCAGTCATACTCCTGACGACACCGGCCTGCCAGGTGTTCCAGCCGAAGGCGAAGCTGACCGTTGAGGGCACTTACGGGCCGGACGTGAAGCAGGTCAACTACAAGTTGGAAGTCGGGTGCAACTGAGCCGCCCGCATACCTGCTTCGGTTCGACCTACAACAGTGGCACCGATACCAATACCCGGAAACACCCGATGACCGCCGACGCCCTGCTCGCCGAGATCGCCCGGAAGTCCGATTTCATCTTCGCCGGGTGGAATGTGCTGATGTTGGCGGGAGTCGGGGTGCTGGTCGCGTCCGCCTTCCTCCGGCCATACCCGCGGGTCGGGCTGGCGGTCCGGGCGGCGTTCGGGTTCTTCGCCGTCACCCACCTGCTGGGCATGCTGCATGTGCTGAAGCAGTGGGCGTCGCTAGAGGACGCCCTCAAGTTCGCCCTGCGGGGCGAACCGGACATGGCCGACAAGCTGGCGTTCGCGGCGATGGCCCCGCACGCCGTCTGGGTGGCGCCGTTCCACCTGGCGTTCGACGGGTTCGTCCTCGCCACCGCGTGGTGGGTTGTGCGACCGGTGCTCAAGTGAGCAGCCGTGATCAGTCCGGCCGCTCGCCTTCGAAACGCCTCACACCGGTTTCAGGAACTCCGCCACCACCTGATCACCCACCTCTTTACCGGTACTCAGCCCCGCCTGGTTGTCGAACTGGTAGTGGATGCCGCCGTAGATGCGGCTCATGCCGGCTTCCTGCGCTGCAGCGGTGAAACTGCTGAACGACCGCGTCACCCCCGGCAGATCCGGCGACCAGGTAGTGAACGGCATGTCGCCGAACAAGGCGGTGAGCACCGCCGCACCGGCCGCACTGAATGTGCTGTGCCCGGACGTGTACGACGGGAACGCCGGGGTGCCGAGGAGCGGCGTCCAGGCCGGCTCGGCGGCGGTATCCGGATTGCCGTCGGTGCCGGCCTCGCGGATGGCGGTGATCGGCCGCCAGTAGTTGAACTGCCGCTTGGCGTCCCACGCGGTGACGCCGGCGTCCGCCTCGGCCAGGTTGAGCAGGGCGAATACGCGGGCCGACTCCACAAGCGACAGGTGCTTCCGCCCGACGACCCCCTGGGCGATGCGGTTGTTCATTCCCGGCGGAGTGTCGGTGGCGGCGCCGGCCGCCCAGAACAGGGCGATCTGCGTCTGGTCGGCGGTGCGGGCGGTGCTGGTCTTGCTGCCCAGGTCTTTCACCTCGTTGAACGCGGTGGTGTACGCGGCGTCGGTCAGGGCGGGCGGGGCGGCCGGGCGGAACTGGTCGCCACTGGTCAGGGTGAACGGCTTCAGTTGGCCCCAGCCGGGGAGGACGAACGCGGCGTTCGCCGGCGGCGTCGGCCGCCACTCGCCTGGGTTGGTGCCGGGGGTGTACGGCGGGGTGGCCGGCAGGTCGCCCGTGCGGTTCGCCAGCATGAGCGCCGCGGCCGTCTCGCCCACCGCCAGGCCGTCCGCTTTGCCTGCCTCCGGCAGCACTGCCAACTGGGCGGTGTACGCGGCGTCGAACTGGGCCGCCTGCGCCGGGTACAGGGCGACCAGCGTCTTGTGGGCGGCGGCGATGGCGGCGGCCTCGGCCGACGCCCCAGCCGGGGCGGCAGGTTGAGCCAAGTACGGCGTGTACTTCTTGTCGATGGCGTTCACCGCGTCGAACACGGCCGTGCTGACGATGGCCAGGGCGCGGGCGGCCTTCGGCGGCGGTGTGCGGTCGGTGCGAATGGCACGGAGGGCGAGGTCGTTCCAGGTGATGACCGGGTTCACGTTGATCGCGTCGGCCGCCGACAGGTTCGACCCGCCGGGCAGCAGCGCGTGCGTCGCCACCGCCTTCCCGCCCACCCTGTCGTATACCGTGACCGTCGAGGAACCCGGGACGACGGCGATCAGTTGGTCGCCGGTCGTACCGCCTGGTACACACCCGACCCGCACGCCGGTGGTGGAGGTCGGGTCGCCGACCATCGCATCTTCCATGACGGTGCCGTCGGGGCGGAAGCAGCGGACGTGTGGCCCGCCGCCGATCCCGGCACCGGTGAGCACATCCGCCCGCCCGTCCGCGTCGAAGTCGCCGGCGGCCACGTTCACCCCGCCGGTGAACCCGCGGTCGTAGGCGAACGTGCTGAGGATTTCCTTCCCGGTCGCGCCGTCGAACACCTTGATGTGTGGCGCCCCACCCGCCCCGGCACCGGTGATGATGTCCGCCCGGTTGTCCCCGGTCACGTCGGCGGCGGCGAGGCTGACCCCGCCGGAGAACCCGGCGTCGTAGGCGAAGAACGAGAGCAACACCTTCCCGGACGCCCCGTCGAACACCTTCACGTGCGGGCCGCCGCCGGCCAGTGCCGCCGTGATGATGTCGGCGATGCCGTCGTCGTTCACGTCCCCGCACGCGACCGCCACCCCGCCGGTGAAGGTCGGGTCGAACGCGAAGAAACTCCGCACCTCCGCCCCGTTCACCCCGTCCAGCACCACCACCCGCGGGCCGCCGCCCGTCCGCGCCGCCGCGATCAGATCCGGTACCCGGTCGCCGGTCACGTCGCCGCACGCCACACTCGCCCCGCCGGCGAACCCGCCGAACGGGGTGGCCGACAGCCGGGTGACGCCAGTGACCGGATCGACCAGCGCCGCGGTGGTCGGGCTGCCGATCTCGGAGCCGACCGCGATCACGGCGGGCACCTCGCGGGATTCCAACCGCGTGACGGACAGTGCGGGGGTGCGGTTCATCTTCGTGGCTCGCGGGGCGGGCGGCCTGTTACCACCCGACCGGGTTACTGAGCGTGCCAATGCCGGTGATGCTGATCTCGACCAGGTCGCCGGGGGCGAGGCTGAACTCGTCCGGCGGGACGATGCCGGTGCCGGTGAGCAGCAGCGCGCCGGCCGGGAAGCGGTTCTCCCGGCCCAGCCAACTCACCAGGTCTTCCGGCGTGCGGGCCATCTGCATCACGCTGGTGGCACCGTCGAACGCCACGTTGCCGCCGCGGCGGATGACCAACCGGATCTCGGCCTCGGTCAGCTTCGGCAGGGCCTTCGCCAGCACCACCACCGGGCCGACCGCACACGCCCCGTCGTACACCTTCGCCTGCGGCAGATACAGCGGGTTCTCGCCCTCGATGTCCCGGCTGCTCACGTCGTTGCCGATGGTGTACCCGACCACCCGCAGGTCCGGGGAGATGACCAGCGTTAGTTCCGGCTCGGGCACGTTCCACTTGCTGTCCTTTCGCACCCGGATCGGCCCACCGGGGTGGACCACCCGCTCCGGGGTGGCCTTCAGGAACAGTTCCGGCCGCGGGGCGGAGTACACCTTGTCGTAGAACTGGGCGGCTCCGGCTGACTCCTCCTCGCGGGCCACCTTGCTCCGCTTGTACGTCACCCCGGCGGCCCACACCTCCTGACGATCGACCGGGGCGAGTAGTTTGAGCGAGGCCAGCGGGCGGGCGGCCGCCGGGATCGCCAACTCGTCGACCAACCCGACCGGGTCGGACGCGGCCAGCACGTCGGCCAGGGTGTCGATGCCGTCGATCAGCCCGAGTTCGAGCGGCACGGCGTCCCCGCCGTCCACCCGCACCACCCCCGTCTCGCCGGACCCGTACCGCACCTTCGCCAGTCGCATCGGAAGCCCCCGTGTGGTCGTCACCTGATCCGCAGTGTACGAACGGCGGGGCCGGGGCACAGCGAGGCGGCCGGCGTGACGGGCGCCCATGGGGCCAACCGCGGGTTCAGCCACTCGCAGAACGCGGGAAATAGCTTCAGCCCGTCTTTCACCGTGTGGTGCCCGCCCTCGTGCCGAACGACGGTCGGGTAGATGCCGCGGGCGGCGGCCACGTCCACGAAGTGTTCCACCTGGGCGTCGATGTTGAACTCGTCCTTCGTGCCGTACCCGATGAAGAAGTCGAACTCGTCCGGCCGGACGGCGAACGGGTCGAGCATCTCGATCGGGTTCTCGCGGGCGATGAACCGCACCGCTGTCAGCCCGCGGCCGGCGATCGGCCCGATCAGCCGCCGCTGCCGCACCACGACGAACCCGTAGTACCGGGCGACCACCTTGAACGGCGGGAACTGGTCCCGCACGCCCACGCAGTCCGGCCGGTAGTTCCCCTGGTAGTTGCCGTGGCAGTCCTGCCACCGCAGGTCGAGCGGCGGGTAGATGCCGCCCACCAGACGGAACAGTTGCTTGTGCTTGAACGCCAGGTTGAACGCCGCCCCGCCGCCCATACTCGCCCCGGCGATGACGTGCGCCTCCCGCTCCGGCCGGACGGCGAAGTTGGTCATCACCCACGGCATCAGGTCGTGGATGATATAGTCCTCGTAGTTCCCGGCCTTCGAGTTCAGGTAGAAGCTGCCGCCGCGGAACGGGGTGTCGCGGCCGGTGCGGCTGCCGTCCGGGGCGACGATCACCATCGGCGGCAGGCGGCCGTCGCGGATGGCGGCGTCGAACAGCGGCACGATCGGCAGCAGCCCCCGCTGGGTCTGGTTCGCCCCGTGCAGCCACAGCAGTAGCGGGAACTTCGTCGTCCCGTCGTACCCCGGAGGCAGGTACACGTACACCGACATCCGCCGGTCGAGGGCGGGCGAGTAGAACCGATGATCCCGGCCGTGGTCGTCGGAGAAATCGAGCAACCGGCCGGACAGAGTGTGGTTGAGGCGGTCGATCTCGCCCCACCGGAACAGGTTCATCAGCGGCAGGGCAGCGTGAGCGGATTCTACTCCGAGAAGGAGCATGAACACCCCGATCAGCGCGGCACGAGACATGCGGCGGGCGTCCTTTCCGTATCGTGCGGCAACCAATTCAGGATCGGACTCCCGGCCCGGCAGGTCTGAGTCGTCCGTCGGCGGGATGCGACGGAATCCGACACCGGAACCGGAACGAGCGTTACGACACCGCGAGGCAGTCGCCGAGGAGTTGGCGGGCGGTGTCGGTGTTGCCGGCGGTGAGGGCCGTATGGGCCTGCTCGATCTTGTCCGCCAGGGCCGGGGTGAACGGCACGGCCTCGCCGTCGAGCGGGGCAACCGGTACGCACCGGCGGACGATTTCTCCCAACAAAGCCGGTACACCTTCGCCGGTCACAGCCGATACCCGCAATACCCCCCTGACATCCCCGAGGTCGTTCGCCGACCACGCTGTCGGCTGGTCACACTTGCTATGAACAACAACCAGATTCGGCCCGCGGAGGTGGTCCGCCGGCCACTCCGGATGTGCGTTCGTGGTGTCCATCACCCACACGACCACG
Organism: Gemmataceae bacterium; assembly: GCA_947474875.1. GTDB lineage: Bacteria > Planctomycetota > Planctomycetia > Gemmatales > Gemmataceae > JALHQU01. The sequence continues at coordinate 479 of CANJKY010000025.1, read as the reverse complement.
TCCGCCGCCGCCAGTTCTCGCTTCGCCAACTCGATCCCCGCTGATTCGAGCAACTCGGACGATTCCCGCAACCCAGCGGTGTCGGACAACTCGATCGGCCAGCCGTCGGCGGCGATCCGCACCGTCACCACGTCGCGGGTAGTGCCGGCGACCGGCGCGACCACGCTCCGCTGATACCCGGCCAGGGCGTTGATGAGCGAGCTTTTGCCGACGTTCGGCGGGCCGGCTACCACCACCCGCCACGGCTCAACCAGATGCCGCCCGACCGGGGCCAGGGCCGCGAGGCGAGCTAGGTCGTCGCGGGAGTGCGGCAGGTTCGCCAAGATCGAATGAACAGCCCGGGTGAATGCGCCGTGGTATTGGTCGAGGAGGATGGCTGCGGTGCGTGCGGTACTGGCTCGGGTGAGCGGTTCGAGAGCGTGAGGATCCGCCCCGCCCCAAGCCGACGGATAGCTATCCGTCGGCTTTCCCGCGAACTG
>CANJKY010000024.1 GCA_947474875.1 Gemmataceae bacterium | reverse complement strand
GAGACCCACGTCGGAAATCCCGTGGGTCTCGGTCCTCACCGGACCGGACCCACCCTACAGGCGCAGCGTGGTATTATTCCTTTCCCGGTTTCAAATGCCAATTCGCAGTGACCGTCCACCCGCCAGCGACGGCCGGAAGCGCCGCTGGCGGCTCCAACCGCACACACCACGAGCCAACCCAACTCGGGGCGTCGCGGTCGGTCCATGTGATCGACACTTGGCCTGTACCGAGCCGGTAGATGTTCACCCCGTCGCGCGTGTCATCGACCTCGTATGCAGAAGCCCACCCGCTGTAGGTGAACCGGAACACTTTGGGTCGATGGTTTTCGTTCTTCGCGTCGGGGTAGGCCCGCACGAGTGCGCCCGTGGTGATGGGGGAGCACGCCTCAAACGTCACCGATCGGCCGGCGGGGAAGACCACTTTCGGTAGCTTCGCATGGGGCCACGCTTTGAAGTGATCGTCTTGGTCCTGTTCGCGCCATTCGCTGCCCTCTTCATCCCACAGCCGTACTGAACGTGCATACGCGCTGGCAGCGAATACCCCAACCTCCACATCCGTTTTCGCCCGGTTCGCCACCCGCATTCGATAGACGACCTTGTTTTGATATGCGGTCACGCCCAACAACTCGCATTCCATCTTCGGCGCCGCCACGATGCGGGCATACACGCCCGCTTTGATGGTGAGGTGGCCGACCAGTTTCGCGGTCAGCGTCTCGCCCGGCAGGTGCTGCCAAGGAATCGGGAGTAGTCCGAGCAGGAGTACGAGTGGTGTCACGGAACGACCTCCGACACGCTCCCCGTTGGGTCGCGGCTACAGATCACTCCCCCCGCAGCGTCGGCTGGGCGAACGCATTCCCGGTGCCCGGCGTCGGCGCCCAGCCGAGTTTGCTGTAGTCGATCTTGCCGGTCAGCTCGTCGTACACGTGCTTCACGTTGTCCGGGATGTCCTTCGCCGCCTTGCCCGTCCACTCCTTGTACCAGTTCATCGCCAGCCCGGCGGTGATGGCCTTCACCTCCTGCTTGTCGTCGATCCCCTTCTTCACCTCCGCCCGCATCTCCTCGAAGTACCGCCGCTGCTTGGCCAGCAGGTCCTTGCCCGCCACCTCGCCGTGGCCGGGGCACACCATCTTCACGTCCAGCTTCTCGATCTTCGTCAGCACCTGGATCCACGACGCCGAGTTCGAGTGGCCCATGAAGTTGAACGCCCCGTTCACGCACGCGTCGCCGGTGCAGACCAGCTTGTGTTTCGGCAGGAACGCCACCGCGTCGCCGGGGGTGTGGGCGTGGCCGTAGAAGATGAACTCCACCCGCTGGGTGCCGTCGTCCAGCACCAGCGTCTCGTCGAACGCCTCGTCCACCTGCTTCAGCTCGTTGTCCTTGATGTCCTTCCGGCCGTCCACCTTCTTCTGCTCCTTCTCCCACTCGGCCGGGCCGTTCGCCTTCAGCAGGCGGGCGCAGTTGGTGCTGCCGATCACCTTCGCCCCGGCCTTCGCCCACACCGTGTTCCCCCACGCGTGGTCGCCGTGGTGGTGCGTGTCGAACACGTACTTGACCGGCTTGTCGGTCGTCTTCTTGATCGCCGCCAACACGTCGTCCGCCTCCTTCGGGAAGTTGGCGTCGATGACCACGACGTACTCCTTGAACACGATCCAGACGTTGTTGCTCCCGCCGAACGGCACCTTCGGATCGGTGGCCGAGATGGACGAGTAGCGGAAGAACACGCCGGGGGTGATCTCCTTCACGTCGTTGAACTTCATCTGCGGCAGCTCGACCTTGTCGTCCGGCTTCGGCCGGTCCTGGGCGAACAGCACGGCGACGGTGACGGCGGCGACGGACGCGGCGAGCAGTGCGAGGCGCTTGAGCATGACGACACCCGGAGGGCAGGGGAGGGGCGTAGTATAACCGGCGGACGATCGGAACTGCACGATGATACCCAGGGCTGACGCCCTGGGCTACGGCCGGCGGCCCATACGGGACGCAAAGCAGTCTTCCGCCGCGGAGCGGCCGGCGGACGTAGCCCCGGTCGTGAGACCGGGGTTTGCTCACAGGGGACCGCAAATGGACGACAAAGCCCGATTGGCCGCCATCGCCGACAAGCTGCTCATCGGCCAGTATCACCGCCACGTGTTCCTGTGCATCGGCGAGGACTGCTGCACGAAGGAGGAGGGGCAGGCGGCGTGGGAGGCGCTGAAGAAGGAGCTGAAGGACCGCAACCTGTCGCTCAGCGTCGGGCCGAACGCCTGCTACCGGACGAAGGTGCAGTGCCTGCGGGTGTGCGGGTCCGGGCCGATTCTGGTGGTGTACCCGGAGGGGACGTACTACTTCGGCATGACGGCGGACAAGATCCCGGAGTTCGTGCAGCGGCACCTGATCGACGGGCAGCCGATCGAGGAGCGGGTGTTCGCCCGCAACCCGCTGCCGCTGGTTTGAGGTGGAGGTGCGATCAGCCCGACCGGCTCCGCGGGATGGCCGAGCCGACGGCGTCGAACGCGTCCCGCAGTTCCTCGTGGTTCTGCGGCCGCTCGGCCGGGTTCTTGGCTAGCATCCACATGCACAGGTCGGAGGCGAGCGGCGGCACCTTCGGGTTCACCTGGTGCGGCGGGGCGGGGGCGGAGTTCAGGTGGTGGAAGATGATCTGGATGCGGTTCTTGCCCTCGAACGGCAGGCGACCTGTGAGCGCCTCGTAGAACGTCACCCCCAGGCTGTAAATGTCCGCCCGCAGGTCCACCACGCTCGCGTCCTTCGCCTGCTCCGGGGCCAGGTAGGCGGCGGTACCGGCCAGTTCCGGCCCGGTCTGCCCGGACATGGCCTGCAACACCGCCTGCTTGGCCAGACCGAAGTCGATCAGCTTGGCCGTTCCGGTCGCCTCCACCAGCACGTTGTCCGGCTTGATGTCCCGGTGGACCAGCCCGGCCTGCCACACCGCCCCGAGCGCGTCCGCCATTTGGGCCACGATGTACACCGCCCACCCGACCGGCAGGGTGCCGCCGGTCCGCAGCAACTCACCCAGCGGCTGGCCGTCGATGTACTCGGTGACCAGGTACGGCCAGCGGGGGTCGAACCCGAAGTCGATGAACCGTACCACCCGCGGGTGCTTGACGCGGGCCAGCGCCGCCGCCTCGGTCCGCATCTGCCGCATGGCGGCGGTGCGGTCGAACACGTTCGCCCAGTTGACGATCTTGAGCGCCACCGGCGTCTGCGTGCCCGCCTCCAACCCGCGGTACACGAAGCACGACGCCCCGGACCCGAGCCGCTCTTGCAGCACGAACGGGCCGACCTCGTCGCCCACCTGCGGCGGCGGGGAGTTCGGCACCTCGGCCTCCTGCTCGGCCACGTGCTCGGCGATCGCCCGCCGGATGTGGGCGATCGCCTTGGTGTCCTCGTTCTGCCCGCGGATGGTGTCGGCGACGTCGCGGTCGGCGTCCGTACTGGGGGTGAGGGGCGGGGTGTTCATGACGGCCGGTGCGGTCGGGACTTCTGGTCAGCGCTGAGCCTATCACACGAATTCCACGCCACGGGCGATTTTCTCAGGTTCGGACCGACTCGCGGTCGTCCGCGGCGCGAGGTTTCGGCGGCGGCGCGAAGGGGGCGCAAACGAACCGGACCGGGGTGTCAACCCCCGGCCCGGTGGCGTTGTGTTGCGGAAGCGCGGTCGGCTGCCGGCAGAAATGGTTGGTGGTGCTTGAACCCCTCCCGCGGGGTTGATCTCTTTGAGTGGTAGGCACACTCCGTGTGCCGTTTCGGGTTCACGGCACACGGAGTGTGCCTACCACTCTCAAGTTGATTACCGCTGCGGCGGGGCGGCCTCGCGGATCATCGCCCCGCGGTCGTCGCTCAGCACCAGCACCGCGAACCGCTCGATCGGCTGCCGCTCCGGGGTGCTCACCGTGGCGTAGTCGAACTTGCCCCGCAGGTCGGTGTACCCGTCCTTGTGGAACTTCACCCGCCCGTCGGCCAGCTTGGCGTACACCTTCACGTACACCTTGCTCAGCCCCTTCGCGCCGCCGGCGTCGGTCACCTTCACCTGCCCGTAGTTCTCGGTCACGGCCACGGTCATGGCGGTGGCGTAGTACGGCACCGCCCGTGTCTTGCCGGCCGCCGTCACCTCCACCAGCACGTTCTTGCCGGCGAACTCGGCCGGCAGCGGCACGCTCGTCTTCGGCTGGTCCTTCGTCAGCTTCACCACGTCAGAGCGGTTCGGGCGGATGCTGGCGAACTGCCCGCCGGACTGCTGCACGAACGGGTTGCTGCTGAACAGCAGCTCCACGTCCATCGGGTAGTAGTTCACCCGCACGGTTTCCAGGTTCTGGTGCGTCACCACCAGCGTCTTGCCGTCGAGCGCGGCCTCGAAGGTCGGCTCGGTGGCGGCCAGTTGCCCCTGCTTCTGGGCCTGGTCGTCCTTGTCCGCCACCGCGGTCGCCTTGCCCTCGATCTCGTCCAACTGGTTGAGCACCGCCTGGAACGTGTTCCGCCACCGATCGACCGGGTGGTTGACGTACTGCATGGCGATGGACCGGGCCTTTCGCGGGTCGTCGGTGAACATCTCCAGGTAAGCGGCGCAGTAGTCGTACTGCATCTTGGTGGCGATGCGGTCGCGGTGTACCCGCCCGAAGGCGTCCGCCGCCTCGTCGATGCGGTCTTGCAGCAGCAGGTGGTACACCACCGCCAGGGTGTCGTCGTCGGTGAGCGTCCGGCGGTACGACAGCACCTTGAGCAGGTTGTGGTACTGCCAGTGCTGGCGGTCGTTCACGATCTGCCGCCGCTTACCCAGGGCGTGGGCGCGGGCGTTCACCAGCGGCTTGTACTCCAGGTGCTCGTAGGTGTGCCGGGCGACCGGGTCGACCGCCAGCAGCGGCGACTCGATCGGCCCGCCGGCCTCGTTCACCAGCGCGTCGGCGTGCAGCAGGAACTGGCGGGCGACGGCCACGTCGGCGTGGTACAGCCCGTAGCTGTACAGCGTCGGCTGGTACAGGTGCCGGTCGTGCAGCAGCTTCACCACCGCCTCGAAGAACCCGCGGTCCTTCATGCGGAACGCGATCTTGTCCAGGTTCAGCGCCCGCACGTTCTCCCGGTTCAGGAACGCCAGCACGTCGTCGGTGCTGCCGTTCTGTGACACATAATCCCAGGTGGTGGTGTCGATCTTGGTCGGCTTCGCCACCACGGTGAACGTCACCGGCTTGGCCGCCGCCACGAACTGTTCGCTCTTCGCCACATGGACCGGGAACTGGGCGAACGTGCCCGGCGTGGGGAAGTAGAACAGGTAGTCGATGGTGTGGGTGCGGTACGGCTCCAGGTCGAGCTGGTGGGCCTTGGTGAACCGCCCGCCAGACAGCGCGATCGCCCCCACCGGCACCTGCACCAGCACGCTCAGCTTCTGCCGCGACGAGGTCGGGTTCGTCACCACCACCTGGCAGCCGTACACCACCTGGGCGACGAACTCGCCGGACACGAAGTTGTCCACCTGCTCGTTGTTCACCGTGAGGAACCGGGCGCCGTTGCGGTAGAAGTTCTGGCTGACCAGGATGGGCAGTTGCCCGCCGGCCCCGTCCGCCGCCTTCACCTCCTCGTGGAACGCGAGCACCCGGCCACCCGGCTTGAACGTCATCTTCCCGCCGTCGAACGTGACGTCGTGCTTGGCCGGCTCGAACGGCAGGTCGAGCACCGCCAGGGCGAACATCATCTCGGTGAAGTTCCGCGACGCCGCCGGGATGTGCCGGGTGAGGAACCCGCCCTTGCCGTCGTGCTTGGCGTAGTCCGCCCAGAACGGGTTGACCGGCACCAGGTCGGCGATCTGGGACTGGATCGGCAGCTTGTAGTAGTTGTTCTCCGCCCACTCCATCGTTGGGTCGATGCGGCGGTAGAGTTGACGCATTCCGGCGCGACGGGCGCCGAGCAGTTTTTCGTCGTCGAAGTACAGTTCTTCCCGCTTCTTCGACTTGTCACCCTCCAGGTCGTCGTTGGCCTTCTGCAACCTATCCTTCGCCTCTTTCTTCCGCTCGTCGCCCTCCCCGTCGCGAGCCTGTAGCTTCTTCAGGGAATCCATCGCAAACTCTTCCCTCTGGCTGTCGCCGTTCTTGCCGCCGCGACCGCCACCGCCGCCGAACCCGCCCGAGGCTCCAGGTGCGCCGGGCATCGGCTTGTCCGCCGGCACCCCGAAGTGCTCCTCCTTGGCCGGCACCGGCTTCGGGTCGCCGGCCGGTGCGCGGAACCGCCCGGCCACCTCCGCCTCCAGGCCGGTGGCCGTCACCGCCACGTCGTACAGGTACAGGTCGCGGTCCGGCGTCGGCGGCAACAGTTTGAGCAGGTCGGCCAGGTGGCGGGCGGTCTTGGCCGGCTCGCCGTCGATCCGCTTCGCCAGCAGCACCCGCTCGGGCACGTTCAGCCGGTCGAAGTGCCACGGCTCGACGAACCGGCTCACGTCCGCGTCCAGCAGCCACAGGTCGAGGAACGTCTTGTCCTTCTTGTTCGCCAGGTACGGCTTCACCACCGCGGCGAAGAACTGCGGGTCTTTCTGCGCCAGGAAGTAGTTCAGCTCGTGGCAGGCGTGCTTCGAGTACAACTCCCGCTTCTCCTCGGCCTTCAGCTTCGGCCAGCGGAGGACGAACGCGAACTCGGTCAGCTTCGGGTCCTTGCTCAGGGTGGCGTACAGCCCGTGGACTTTGGCCAGGCTGTCGTACACCTCGAACCGGCTGCCGGCCGGGTCGTCCAGGGTGAACGCCTGCCCGGCGTCCAGCACCGTCACCTGCTTCTGCTGGGTGAAGTGCTTGGCCGGGTCGAGGCCGACGGCCAGCCGCAGGTCGGCGAACCGGGCCGGCTGCTCGGGCAGGGCGGTGCTGCGGAAGGTGGTGTTCAGCGGATCGACCGCCACCACATGCACCCACGAGTGCGAGCCGAGCGCCTTCCGCGGCAGGGTGATGACACCGTTCTCATCCGGCAGCAGGTTGAGGGCGACGGTCGAGGCGTCCATCAGGAAGTCGAGGTTCGGCGTCAGGTCGTTCGGCGGCAACGCGACCCTTGCCGGGTCGTTAGCCGGCGCCGGCGGCGCTCCCGGCGGCATCGCCGGCTCAGCCGGGCGGGACGCGCCCTTGCCGGAGAACGCATCGCCGGCCTGCGCCAACTGCTCGCCGGTCTCGGTCGTCCGCACCGCCCACGGGTTGAGCAGCAGTTCGGGCCGGGCGAGCATGTTGCCGGGGTACTTCTTCTGGTCCCGGCGTTCAAGCACGTACCGGTACTCGTCGCCGATGTTCCGCCCGGTCAGGTACACCGAGTCGGCGTGGCCTGGGTACACCCCGGCGAGTTCGGCGTCACGGATCCGCGCCAGGTCGTCGAACGGCGAGAAGTACGGCTGGTAGCGGGTGGCGAACACGTGGACGCGGGCGAACTTCGAGAAGTCCCGCAGCTTCACCGTCACGCTCTCGGCGTCGGCCGTCAGCGCCGCGATCTGCACCGGCGGCAGGCCGGGCTGTTGCAGGTGCCGCAGCCGGCCGAGGACGTACCCCCGGTCGATGGTGCCGTCCACCACCCGCACGCGGATCTTCTCCCCGCTCCGCTTCAGCCACAGGTCGTAGTCGCCGGCGGCGAGGCCCTTCAGTTCAATCACCCCGTCGGCCACGGCGATGGCGTCAAACCGGTCCGCCCGGATGTCGTTCCCCTTCACCTCGAACAGGGCGAGTTCGTCCCGGCTCGGCTGGCCGGCGGCGCCCAGGTACGGCAGCCGCACCGCGTCACCGGCCTTCGCATGGACCAGTTGCCGGTAGGTGTGCCGGTCGGTCTGCAGGTTCCACCCGCGGGACAGACCCTCCGGCCCGGTGGCGGTCACGCTCGTGATGTCGGCCAGCCGGCCGAGGTTCAACCGCCCCTTGGCGTCCGTCTTCAGCGTGACGTGGACCGGCTCGCGGAAGTCGCGGTGCTTGATCGCCAGTTGCACCGGGCGGTCCGGCTTGGCCTCCCCGGTGCGGCCGAGCAACTCGATCACGTACTCGGTCCCGAACCTGGCGAAGTGCAGGTCTTCGGTCTTGTCCGACCGGTCGATGCCGTTGATCGGGAACGATTGCCCGGTCGCCAGGTCGATCGTCTTGCCGGTGCTGAGTGACTTCACCTTGGCCGTCAGGGCGACATGCAGGCTGGCCGTGCGGGGCGGGACGCGGAAGTCGTGCGTCGACTCGCGGTCCTCGAACAGCTTGAAGTCCGGCACCTCGGTGGAGGTGGGGATGCCGTCGTGGTCGGTACTGGTGATCCGCATCCGCACGTCGTCGAGCAGCTTCACCGACACCGGCTTGCCGTTCAGCGTCACGCCGGGGCGGACGATCAGTTGGGCCACCCGCTGCATCAGCAGGCTCTCCCGGTCGACGTGGATGCCGGCGACGAAGGCGTAGTGCTCCGGCTGGTGGTCGAGGTAGTCGAGGCTGGCGAAATCGCCGCGGCTGATGACCACCGGCCGCCGGCCGGGGTTGGTGCTGAACGGCACGTGAATCGCCCCGTCCTTGTCCGCGGCGTACTCCTGCCCGCCGACCCACAGCTTCGCATCATTCACCGGCTTGTTGTTCTCGTCCACCACGCTCACCACTTGCCCGGCCGACCCGGTGACGACGAGCGGCCGGAGCGAACCCTTGCGGACCAGCGCGCGACTGCTCTTCCCGCCGCCGATCAGGTCGATGACGTACACGCCGGGGCGGTTCGGCTCGGGGATGGTCAGCTTGCGGGCCGGGTCCGGGAACGACAGCGACACCGGGGTGCGGCGGAACGGGTCGCCCCCGCCGGAAATGGCGAACTCGGCGTTCGGCACCAGCCCGTCCAGGTTGATGTCGGTGTCGATCTCCCGCTGGTGGGTGCGGTAGAAGTTGGTGGTGTTCACCTCGAACACCTTCACCAGCAGGGTGGGGGCGTTCTTCACGAACAGGTCGATGCGGACCACCTCGTCCACCCCGAAATCGGACTTGTTGGTGAACGCGAAGTCGATGTCCACCCGCTCCTTCAGCGCTTGCAGGCTCTCCGGCGGCAGGAGCGACGCCCACTTCTCGCCGTCGCCCAGCCCCAGGGTCAGCTTCGTCTCGGCGAACAGGTGCCGCAGGTACACGTCGTTGACATAGGCTTCGAACTTGGAGGTGCCGGTGGCGTCGGCGAGGAAGTGGGCCAGGTAGCTGCGGACGAGCGGCTCGTCGGTGCCGATCGGCGGGAGCAGGGTGAGGGCGGAGTAATCAGCCCCCAGGTGGGCGGGGTAGTCACGGGCCTCGCGGCTTTCGAGCAGCCGCTTCGCCATGTACCCCTGGTTCCGCGGCAGCTTCAGGTACGCCAGGAACAGCGCCTCGTCGTACTTGCCCTCCGCCCGATCGAACGCCAGCCGGTGGTACAAGACGTGCGCCTTGAGCGGGTTGTGGACCATGGCCAGCCGGTCCACGAACGTCTGGAGCCGCTCCAGGTACGCCCGCGTCAGCTTGCGGTCCCGCTTCCAGTCGTCGTCCGCGCCGGGTTGCAGCTTGGTGATGTACGCCGCCACGAACGCCGCGTCGTTCAGCAGGATCGGGTGCGGCTTGAGCAGTGCTTCCAGTTGCGGGATGGTGAGCTGCTTCTGGATCGCGTACGAGCCGAACGCCTGGGCGTGTTCGGCCTTCAGGTCGGCGGCGATCAGGTCCACCAGGCTCGGGGCGTCCGGCCGTTGCAACCGGGTGATGAGCTGGCGGCGGTTCTGCCAGTTCAGCGGTTCGCCCGCCACCCAGTCCAGGGAGGCGTCCTCGAAGTTGTCCAGGTTGCCCCAGCGGGCGAGCGAACTGGCCTTCAGCGTGTCCCGGTTGATGAGCTTCGGGTCGAGGGCGGTGGGCAGGCTGGCCTCGGCCCCGACCGACTCCTTCTGGTGGTTGAACTGCGTGCCCAGCCGGGTCCGCAGGTACTCGATCGTCCGCTTCGGGTCCTTGTCGTAGGTGAGCAGGGCGTACCGGGTCTGGATTTCGGTCAGCCGCGGGGTCTGGTTGTGCCGCTCGTGCCACAGCCTGGTGAGCGGCTCCACCTTCTCGAACTGCTCGGTGTTCAGGTAGTGCAGGCAGTGGTAGTAGTAGTAATCGTCCGTGCCGGGGATGAGCTGCTTCAGCGCGGCCGGGCGGTCCTTCGCCAGGGCGAAGTCTTCGATGTACCCGATGTCGCCAGCCGACGACCGCCCGGTCATGACCACCCCCCCCGCGAGGGCGGCCAGCACCGCCCCCGCCAGCACGGTTCGTCGAGTCATCGTACACCTGTGAAGTGGGACCGGCGGCCGCACCGCCGTACACGGATTGCACTACCCAACCAGACGACGTGGGGCCAGCGGAGATTTGTCACAGGGGTGTCACGGGGCGACGGGAACCGGCGAGCGGGGTTAGAAATGCGAACGGGCGAGGGCCATCTGACCCCCGCCCGCGACGAACACGGCATCGCGGTTATTTCTTGTCGTCCTTCTTCTCCGACTTCTCGGTCGGCGGAGCTTTCACTGGCTTCGGCTCGAACTTGTCTTGCAGGTGTTCCGGGATGGGGATGCCCTTCTCCTTGAAGTCGATTCTGGCCTGTAGCCACTCGTGATGGGGCCGACGCTCAGATGGGTTGCGCGAGGCGGGGATCTTGCCGCCCGGGCGCCGTTCGATGGACAGGTACATAGCGAAGTTCGTGTCTCGTAGGATGCCGGTGCCGACCATTACCTCGTCCCCGACCTTCACGTCGTCTAGCAGGTAGCTCGTGGCGTCCGTCTCCCAGTAGATGATCCGGCCGGAGGACAGGATCTCGTGCGCCTGGTACCGCTTGGCCTCGGTCTCCCCGACCGCCCGCACCTCGATGAACTCCTTGCCCACGGCCGTCACCGTCCCCGACTTGCGGGAGACGGCGATGTAATTCGGCCCGTCCACCTTCCACGGCGGCGGTTCCCCCCGCAACTTCTTGAGCTCCTCGCGGGTCAGCTTGTTCGGCGGTTTCGGCTCGCCTGACGGCGGGTCTGCTTGCGACGCTAGCCCGAACACCAGAAGAGCGGACACAGCGGCGAACGGAATGCGTCGGGTCATGACGATGAATCCCGTGCGGTTTAAGTTCGAGTGGGGTAAACATAGTCTACCCCGTGTGAGCAACAGTCGGAGCCGTCGGCCTCACTTCTTCTCCACGGCCAAGGACTTGTGGTCATTGCTCTGACGTGGTGTCTTCCAGTTCGCCGGGTCGGTGACCTCCGGAACTACGTTTTCGTCCACGAAGCCGTTTTGGGCGTAGAGGACGCCCCACCAGATGTCGTCGGTGTTGGCAAGGCCGTTCATCGCGGTGACGTCGATCTTGAACGACGACGTGAAGTCCATGGTCTTTTCGGTCTCGATCCTGTCGAAGAGGGCTTTTTGCGGCACGTTGACGTCCGTGTAGAAGGTGCCGCCGTACAGTTTGACAGTGTCGGTCACCTTAAGGGTGGTGAACGTGGCGATGAGGCCTTGGCCCAGTTTGATACTTCCGCCATAAACGGTGAGCGTCCCGTCGATGGTGGCCGTCTGTTCGATCATGCCGTTGTCCACGCCCATCGTGCGGAGTTCGCCATCCTCCATCCGCACCCCGTAGGTGGCTTCCAGCGTTTCTTCGTTCCAGATGCGGATTTCGCCACTCGTCATCTTGACCGACACGGCGCTTGTCTCCGCCATTCCGGTCACCTTCAGCCCGCCCCACATGACCGTCAGACGCCCGCCGTCCACCAGCACGCCCAGGTCGCTCAGGACGCCACCGATGGAGTAGACCTGGCCACGGACCAACACCGACGCCGTGCCGGTGGTGCTGATCGTCTCCGACTTGGAACCCGGTAACTCGTCGCCCAATTGCAAGAGGCACCCCGTCAGCACGTCGATCCCGACGCCGTTCAGCAGGTGGAGCGTACCACGGATGGTAGCGTTGGCGCCGATGTCCGCCTCGTTCTGCTTCAGCACGATCTTCGACCCAGAGTTGACTGTGCTGGCGTTGGTGCCGATGACGCCGCCGGGTCCCCCTTCCAACCGGAGTTCACCGGCGGTGCTGGAGGTGTTGATGATCCCGCCGGTCCAGAAGAGGCCGCCGGTGACGGTCACGTTCGTGCCGGGGGTGGAAGTATTCCCGCTCTCCTGCGTATAGCTTCCGAACTCGATGTCGAACGGCATGGTGAGGGTGCCGGAGTACCCGTCGAGGATGTGGATGCCGGCGTACTTGCTGGGGAAGTCGTGCGTCTGCGGGGCGTACGGCGGGGGCAGGAAGTGGGCGCCCTCCACGAACGTAGTGCTGGCGTTCACGCCCGCCCCCGGCGGGAGTGGGATGCCGGGGCCGCCCAGCCCGCCCAGGTTGCCGACGAAGTACAGGTCCTGCTCCTCCTCCGGCAGGTCGTAGCTCCAGTTCTGCGGGTCGGTGAAGTCGCCGTTGACGCCCAGCCAGTAGTTCGCCACCACCGGGTTCTCCCGCGCTTCGAGCGACTCCAGCCGGAGTTTCGCCGAGTACGGGGTGGACTTCTTCTTCACTCGTAGCCAGTCCAGGAACTTCTCGACCATGCTGATCCTCCTGATGGCCCGGCGGGACGCGGAGAGCGCGTAGCCGGGCATCAGAGTAATTGAAGTGTGGCGTCGGAGGTGGACACAAACAAGCGAAAAAACGCAAGTACAGATTACGAAAGCGGTTGGGTGTCGGATCAAGCTGGCCGAAGAGACGCTCGTCCCGCACTGGCCGCGGGTTGGCCCGGTTCGCACCATGTCTTCACATCACTCCCACCGAGGACACCGCCGTGCAACAGACGCTCATCCTGCTGAAACCCGACGCCGTGCAGCGGCGGCTGGTCGGCGACCTGACCGCCCGGTTCGAGCGGAAGGGGCTGCGGCTGACCGGGCTGAAGCTGGTCTCGGCCCCCCGCGAACTGGCCGAGAAG
>CANJKY010000023.1 GCA_947474875.1 Gemmataceae bacterium | reverse complement strand
CCCCGCCGCTGCCCGCGATTGTAGGGAATCGGGCCTGGCGGTTGATGTATGGTTGGTCCGTCGTCGGCTCGCCAACAATCGGTTTTGCGGTTGGGCTTGATTCCATCACCGTTAGACCGGACGCTATACCCCGATTCCCCGTCCCCGCGGCAAAGGAGTGCCGTCCGTGCACGTCACCGACGCGCCCGCTCAGACCGTCACCCTGTCCGATCTCGTCCCCGGCGACGGCCTCACCCGCACGGGCGGCGGCTGGCGGGCGGACGGCACCAAGGTGACGTTCACCGCCGACGCCCCGCTCGACGCCGGCTGGTACCGGTTCCGCCTGGTCATCCGGTCGAAGGACCGGTTCACCATCCACAAGCGGGCGGAGATCACGTTCGCCGGCGACGACGCGGGCAAGCCGGTGGCGAAGGACGCGCTCGCCTGGAACCGGTCGCTCACCGAGTCGTTCCTGATCGACCTACCGCGGCCGACCCGCCGCATCTCCCTCACCCTGGTGCACGCCGACGGCGAGTTCACCCTGGACCGGTTCGCGGTGAAGCGGGTGAACGGCAAGCTGCTCGGGCTGACCGCGGTGACGGAGAAGCTGCGGCTGCTGGCGGCGTACAACTGCCTGCGGCCGGTGCTGTGGCGGGGCGGCGGGATGCTATTGCGGGGCAAGTTCAAGGAGTTCGGCAAGAAGGTGCTGAAGGGGCTGACGGACAGCCGGGTGATGCGGGTCGGGGCGTACAAGGCGAACGAGGTGGATGCCAGTTGGTGGCGGCGACACGCTTTGCCCGTTGATGAGGCTGAGAAGGTACGGGCGGCGGTGGACGCGATGCCGACCCCGCCGCCGGTGGCCGTGCTGCTGACGGTGGAGCCGAAGAAGTTCGACCAGGCCCGCGCCGCCGCCCACTCGGTCCGCCGGCAGATCTACCCGCACTGGGAACTGTTGCTGGCGTGCGCCGGCCCGGCGTGGCTGCACCCGCACCTGTCACTCATCGTCGGGTCCGATCCACGGGTGAAGGTGAGCCTGGTGGACGAGGACGACGGGCTGGCGCTGGCGGTGGCGCGGGCGATCGCGGACACCGAGTGTGACCGTCTGCTGGTGCTGCCGCAGGGGGTGGAACTAGCCGAACACGCGCTGTTCCACCTGGTGAACGAGTTGCGAACCAGCGAGGATACGGAGGCGGTGTCGGCGCGGGTGTACGATGCCGAGGCGTCGGCCGTCCACGGGGAGGACACGAACCGCGGGGCGGTGTGGCTCACCCGCACCCGCCACCTGGGCGATGAGGTGCCAACCGAGCGGACGCCGGCGGCGGTGGCCGGGTGGGCGACGGACGCGGTGGACCCGGCCGACCGCCGCTCACTCGACACGGTGCTGGCGTACCCGGTGGAGGAGTGCCCGTTCGTCACCCGCGCTCGGGTGGGCCAGCCGCCGGAGGTGAAGGGGGCGCGGCTGATGATCGCCGGCGACCTGCGGGGCATCACCGGCTGGGATCACGTCACCTACGCCATCCTCCGCGGGCTGCCGTCGGCCGGCGTCGAGCTGCGGCAGCACCCGATCGCCCACATCCGCGCCGACCTGATCCCGCCCAAGCACCTGCCCCCGCTCGGCAAGCGGAAGAAGGGGGACAAGGTGCTGGCCGTGTCCCCGCCGTTCATCGCCCACCGGTTCGACCCGGACCGCGACACCGCCCTGTTCACCATGTGGGAGACGGACCGGCTGACGACCTCGGACGTGAAGAAGCTGAACGCCTGCGGGCTGGTGATCGTGCCTAGTAAGTGGCAGATCGACTGCTTCCGGAGCAGCGGGGTGCACGTGCCGATGGCCGTCGCCCCGCTCGGGTTCGACCAACTGGTGTACCACGCCGACGGGTCGTTCCCGGAGGTGTGTACGTTCGGCACGGCCGGCGCGCTAGTGGCCGGCGGGCTGCGGAAGAACGCCCAGCGGATGATCGACCTGTTCCGCCGGGCGTTCCCCACGCAAGCGGACGTGCGGCTGCGGGTGAAGACGTCGCCCAGTTCCCCGCTGGTGGAGATGTACGACGACCCGCGGATCGACCTGGTGCGGGCGGTGCTGCCGCACAAGCAACTGGCCGACTGGTACCGCTCGCTGACGGCGTATGTGAACGGGTCGTTCGGCGAGGGGTTCGGGCTGCACCTGATCGAGGCGATGGCGTGCGGACGCCCGCTCATCACCGCCAACTACAGCGGGCTGACCGCGTTCTTCGATCCGACCGTCGGGTACGACATCGACCACACGCTGGTGCCGGTGGAGAACGAGATCTACACCGGCGGTGGGCCGAGCCGGGCGACGACGCCATCGTGGCGCGGATGCGGCAGGTGTACGCGGACCGAGACGAAGCGCGGCGGCTGGGCGAGTTGAGCGCCGCTCGCGCCCGCAACTTCACCTGGAAGGCCGCCGGCCGGCAACTGGTGGCGGCGCTGCGGGAACACGGGTTCATCGACGGGGGTGCGAAATGAAAGTGGGCATCGTCATCCCCACCCTGGCGGACGGGGACGCGGTCGGGCACGACGCCATCGGCATGGCGAAGCACATCCGCGGCCGTGGCATCCCGGTGTCGTTCTTCGTCACCCGCAGCACTTCGACCGAGCCGACCCACCCGATGGACGACCTGCCGGTCGCGTTCACCTCGCCGGACGACGTGCTCATCTACCACCACTCGATCGGGTTCGAGCCGGGGGTGCGGGCGGTCGAGCGGCTGCCCGCCCGCCGCAAGGCGGTGAAGTACCACAACGTCACCCCGCCGCAGTTTTTCAAGGGGCTGAACGCGGAGGTGAAGCGGGCGTGCGAAGACGGCATCGCCCAGGTGAAGCGGCTGGCCGATACGCCGGCCAAGATCTGGGCGGACTCGGAGTACAACGGCGAGCACGTGCGGTCGTTCCGCCCCGGCCGGGCGTACGACGTGATCCCGCCGTTCCACCACGCCGACGACCTGCTGACGCTGGAGCCGGACTACCGGGCGGTGTCCGGGCTGGACGACTGGGCGACCACCATCCTGCTCGTCGGCCGGATCGTGCCGAACAAGAACGTGCCGCTGGCAATCGCCGCGTTCGCCGACTACCGCCGGCGGTTCGACCGCCACGCCCGGCTGGTAATCGCCGGCGACCAGCCGGTGCCGGAGCACGCCAAGGAGATTCGGGAGTGCGTGACCAAGCTCGGCCAGGACGGCCACGTGTTCGTCACCGGCAAGGTGAGTGCCGCCCAACTGAAGGCGCTGTACCTGACCGCCGACGTACTGCTCGTCACCAGCCTGCACGAGGGGTTCTGCGTGCCGCTGATCGAGGCGATGGGGCTGCGGGTGCCGGTGGTGGCGGTGCCGAACGCGGCCGTGCCGTACACCGGCGGCGACGTGCTGTGGTACGCGGACGGCGAGCCGGCGAAGCTGGCGACACAGATTGACGCCGTGCTCACCGACCCGGTCGAGCGGGAGAAGCAGACGCACGCCGGCTGGCGGCGGTACGACGGCACGTTCACCAACCGGGCGATCGAGCAGCGGTTCGCCGGGCTGTTCGACGAACTGCTGGACGGCTGATCACACCGCCAACCGCAGCACCCGGTCGATGTACTGCCGCACCTCGCCGATCGCCACCTCGGTGCCGATCATCGCGTTCGGCAAGCCGACCGGCGTTTTGCGGGCGTCTACCACCAGCATCCCGCGGGTGAGTTCCCCCTTCACCTCCACGTCCGCGATCCGCGACTCGGCGGTCATGCACCCGGGCAGGGCCACCGCCGCCACCCCGAGCACGTCCTTCAGGTGGAACCCCTCGATGCCGTACTGGTTCGAACTGGCGCGGATGGCGAACGGGATGATCTTCCGCAGGAACTGGCAGGTCTTCGACTCCGGGTTCGGCAGTTCGAGTAGTTCGCTCGGGGAGAACACCAGCCGGCGGGTGACGTCGAGCGGGACGATCAGCGGGTGGACGCCGGCGTGCAGGCAGCGGCGGGCGGCCGCCGGGTCCAGGTAGAAGTGGAACTCGGCCGCCGGCCCGGCGTTGCCCGGCTCCTTCCAGCACCCGCCGACCAGCACCAACTTGTCCAGGTGGGAGGCGAACTCCGGGTCGCGGTCGAGGGCGGCAGCGACGGTGGAGGACGGACCGAGGCACACCACCGCCACCTCCCGCGGGTTTTCCTTCACCAGTTCGACCAACACCTTATCAGCCGGGTGCAGTTGGTGGCGGGTGCGGGCGGGCAGGTTGATGTTCCCCAGCCCGTCCGCCCCGTGCATGGCCGTGCCGTCGATCTCGTACTCGGCGGGCAGCGCCGCCGCCGTCCGCGGCCACCGCGGCGGGTCGAGTTGGTCGATCAGCACGTTCACGTTCAGCGTGGCCTGGTGGGCGGACACGTTCCCGGCGCACGGCAGCAGGCCGATCACGTCCAGGTTCGGGTCGTGCATGGCCAGGGCGACCGCGAACGCGGTGTCGATCCCCGGGTCGGCGATGAGGACGACCTTCTGCGGCATGGGAGAGTCCGTTCGGGCGAGCAGCGACGCGCGGCATTATACCGGCGATTCACCCCTGTTTACCCCGAATCGTCGCCTTCAGCACATGCTTCAGCCGGTTCTCGATCTTCTCGTGCGCCTTATCGATCTCCTTGTCCGTCAGCGTCTTCTCCTTCGGCTGGTAGGTGAGGGCGAACGCCAGGCTCTTGGTGCCGGCCGGGATGCTGTCCCCGCGGTACACGTCGAACAGGGTCGCTTCGGTCAGCAGTTCGCCGCCGGCGGCGCGGAGTTCGCTCAGGACACGGTCGGCCGGCAGGTCGTCCGGCACGATCACGGCCACGTCCCGTTTGGCCGCCGGCAGGGTGCTGAACGGCCGGTAGGGGTACCGCTCCGGAACGGCGGCGATGACGGCTTCGGCGTCCAGTTCGGCCACGAGTACGGAGCCGGTGAGTCCGAACGCCGCCGCCACCTTCGGGTGCAGTTCGCCGAGCGCGCCGGCCGGCTTGCTGTTCACCTTCACCTCCGCCGCCTTGCCAGGGTGTAGGTTTGGAACGATCTTCGTCGGCTCGAACGTCACGCCGGGCACATGGAGGTCGCCAAGTAGTGATTCCACCACGCCCTTCAGGTCGTAGAAGTCGTACTGCTTCGGCTTGTCGCCGAGTTGGTCGTCCCACGCGGACACGGCCCGCCGACCGCACAGTACCACCGCCAGCCGCCGCGGCTCGTTCGGCAACTGCTGCCCCGCTTTCGGCAGGTAGACGAAGCCGAGTTCGAACAGGGCGACGGAATCGACGGTTTGCATGTTCCGGGCAGCCACTTCGAGCAGGCCGGGCAGCAGCGTGCGACGCATCACGGCGCGTTCGGGCGAGATCGGGTTCAGCAGTTGCACCGCGCTCGCCTTCGGCTCGCGGCTAACCGGATTCAGCTTCGCTTCGACCGCCTCACTCGTCAGTGCGTAGGTGATGCACTCGCTCAGCCCGAGGTCGGCCAGCAAGTCCTGCACCCGCTGTTCGGTCGCCAGGTCGCGGTTGCCCTTCGGCGTCGGCATCTCCAGCGGCAGCAAGCGTTCAGGCAGGCGGTCGTACCCGGACACGCGAGCCAGTTCCTCGATCAAATCGGCGGGGCCAGCCTGGATGTCCAGCCGCGTCGGGGGTGGGGTCACGGACCAGCCCCACGGGGTCGATTCCAGCTTGAACTGCAACGCCGTCAGCACCCGTTCGACCTCGCCGTCCGGCAGGGCAAAGCCGAGCAACCGCTCGATCTCGGTGCGGTCGAGCTTGATTGTCTGTGGCGGGATCGGCGCCGGGTACACATCCACCACCCCGGCCAGCACTTCACCGCCGGCGTACTTCTGGAACAGTTGTGCCGCCCGCTTTGCCGCCGGCAGCACCACCTCCGGGTGAACCCCACGGCTGAAACGGGTGCTCGCCTCGCTGAACAGGTTGAACTGCCGAGCCGTCTTCCGCACGCTCACCGGGTCGAAGCTGGCGGACTCGAGCAGGATGGCCTTCGTGCCGTCCGTCACCTCGGTTTCCAGCCCGCCCATCACCCCGGCCAGGGCGATCACCCCGGCGGTGTCAGTGATGACCAGGTGTTCCGGCCCGAGCTCGCGTTCCACCTTGTCGAGCGTGACCAGTTTCTCGCCAGCCTTGGCAGACCGCACGATGATCGTCGGGGGCTTCCCGCCGGCCCGCTTCACCAGCACGTCGTGGTCGAACGCGTGCAGCGGTTGCCCGTACTCCAGCATGACGAAGTTGGTCACGTCCACCGCGTTGCTGATCGGCCGCATCCCGGCGTACTGGAGCCGCGACCGCATCCACCGTGGCGACGGGCCGACGGAGATGTTGCGGATGACCGTGGCCGAGTACCGCCCGCACAGCTTCGGGTTCTCGATCTCCACCTTCACCCGGCCGTCGATCTTGTCCTTCGCCGTAGGGAAATCCAGATTCGGCTCTGTCACCGTGCCGCCGGTGAGCGCGGCCACCTCGCGGGCGATGCCGAGCAGCGACAGGCAGCGGGCCATGTTCGGCAGGATGTCGAGTTCGACCACGATCTCGCCGAGTACGTCTTGCAGCGGGGTGCCGGGAGCCGGGTCGCCGTCGTCCAGGATGATGATGCCGTCGTGGTCCTCGGCGATGCCGAGCTCGTAGTTGGACATGCACATGGCGTCGTTCATGATGCCGCGGAGCGCCTTCGGCTCCAGGGTGAACGTCGCCTTCTTCCCGTCCTTGTCCTGGTAGAAGTATTTGGTGCCCCGCAGCCCCAGCACCACCTTCATCCCGCTCTGACCGGGGGCGATATTCGGCGCTCCCGTCACCACCGTCTTCGGTTCGGCAGCTCCGTAGTCCACCGTCACGAGCTTCAACCTGTCGGCGTCTGGGTGCTGCACTATCTGCCGCACCTTCGCCACCACCACCTTGTCCCGCTCCCACACCAGCCCGGCGTCCTCCGGCTTCACCCGCACCCCGGCCGGCACCGGCAGCCCGTACACCGTCGTCCCGGCCGCCTCCAGCCCGGCCAGCGTCAGCCGGTCGATCAAATCGGCGGGGTCGGCGGGCAGCGAAACGTACTCTTTCAACCAGTTCAGCGGCACGAGCATGACAGGTTCCCGGGGTCGTGGAATCTACCCATGCTAGAGGAGATCGTAACCCCCGGCACGGGTTCGCAGCATGTCAGTTCGACCGGTTTTTGCGGAATCCGGCACGAAATCCGGGTATCAATAGGCTCGTCGCGTTCACCCGTCTGCGGCCCCATGTTCTTCGACGCCTCCCACCTCATCCGCCGCAACCCGCCCGCCCGCCACTACGGGGTGGCGGTGACGGACATCGACGCCGACGGGCAGCTCGAGTTCGTCGTCGCCGGGTACGGGTGCCCGAACCGGGTGCTGCGGTGGGACGGGACGCAGTTGTGGGACGTCGCCCCGAAGACCCTGGCCGACGCCGACCGCAAGGCGATCGGGCTGGCCGCCGGCGATCTGGACGGGGACGGGCGGGAAGAGTTGTACGTGCTGAACGCGGACACGTTCGCCGGACCGAAGGGCCAGGCCGATCGGCTGTTCGACTACGACCCGCACACCGGCACATGGTCCGACCTGTTCGCCCACCCGGACAACCATGCCGTTCGGAACCCGTCGTCCGGCCGGAGTGTGGCCGTCATTGATCGTCGCGGCACCGGGCGGTACGGGTTCTACGTGGCGAACTACGGTCGGCCCAACCGCCTGTATGAACTCGGGGCGGGCGAGCGGCTGTTCGACCTCGCCCCTTCGCTCGGATTGAACTTAAGTACAGGCGGGCGAAGTCTTTGGGTCGGGCCTTTCGCCTCGGATCGGTCAGACGTGCTGTGCGTGAACGAGCGAGGGTCGAACTTCCTGTTCCGTAACACCGGACTGGGCACGTTCCTGGAGATCGCGGCGGAACTGCGGCTGAACGACCCGGACGAACACGCCCGTGGGGTGGCGGTATTCGACGCCGACGACGACGGCCGGTTGGACGCGGCGTGGGGCAACTGGAACGGCCCGCATCGGCTGATGTTACGCCAACCGGACGGCACGTTCCGCGACCGGGCGTCGCCGGCCCTGGCCCTACCAAGCGCAGTGCGGACGGTCATCGCCGCCGACTTCGACAACGACGGATATGAGGAGTTGTTCTTCAACAACCTGGGTGAGCCGAATCGCCTGTTCCGATTCGTGGGCGGAGCGTATCGGCTGGCTGATCCAGGGATTGCGACGCTACCGGACGGCCTGGGCACCGGGGCGGCGGTGGCCGACATTGACGGCGATGGATCGCTGGAATTGCTGATCGCCCACGGCGAGGCGGCGGAGCAACCGCTGGCGCTGATGAAAGTTGCGCCGAACGAGAACGCATGGATTCGAATCGCCCCACTGACACGGTTCGGGGCGCCGGCCCGCGGGGCGGTAGTGCGGCTGACGGTCGGCGAGCGGACGCAAATTCGGGTGATCGACGGCGGTAGTGGCTACCTGTGTCAGATGGAACCCGCCGCCCACTTTGGACTTGGGATGGCAGACCGGGTGGACTCAGTCCGCATCACCTGGCCGGATGGCACCAGCCTCACGCTGTCCAACCCGCCGACCCGCCAGACTATTCCAGTGGAGTACCCGCGGAGGTAGCGGTCATGACACCAACTTTCGCAACTCTGTCAGTAGACATTCCACCTCGGCCGGGGTGCCGACGCTGATCCGTAGCCCATCGCCGTAATCCGGGTAGCTCATGTACCGCACCAGAATCTTTTTCGCCTTAAGTGCCTCGTAAAGGGGCTTTACCGGTCGATCATCGCGACGGCACCACACGAAGTTGGCCTGACTTGGGGTGACGTGGAACCCGAGTTCGGTGAGGGCGATGGTCATCCGCCCGCGGGTGGCGAGGATCTTAGCTCGCAACCCGGCGTAGTAGTCCTGATCCTCAATCGCGGCGGTGGCGGCGGCCAGGCTGAGCACGTCGCAGTTGTAGCTGTCTTTCACCTTCACCAGTTCGCGGACCACCTCGGGCGGGGCGGTGGCGATGCCAAACCGGATACCGGCGAGCGCGTAATACTTGCTGAAACTGCGGCTGATGATCAGGTTCGGCACCTTGCCCACCAGTTCCAGCCCGTTCGTCTCGGCGAAATCAGCATAGGCTTCGTCCAGTACGAATGCCCCGCCGGCCTGTTCGGCGAACGCAGTCACCTCGGTCGGACGCAAGGCCGTGCCGGTCGGCGAGTTCGGGTTCGCAAGGAACGTCAGATCCGCTCCGCGGAGCGGCCACGGGTTCGGCGGTTTCGAGTCGGCGGTGAACGGAGCCGTCTCGTACTTCGCCCCCTGGATCTCGGCCAATGAGCGATACAGGGTGTAGCTGGGCGAGAGCGACGCCATCCGCCCGCCCTCGGGCACGAACGCGCGGGTGAGGATGGTGAGGATGTCGTCCGACCCGTTGCCGATCAGGATTGAATCCGGGTCCACCCCCAGTACCCGACCAGCGGTCCGGCGGAAGTGGTCGCCGAGCGGCTGCGGGTACTTCCGCAGCCTATCACCGGTGAGCGCCGCCCGCACCGCTTCAAACACTTTCGGGGACGGCGGATACGGGTTCTCGTTCGTGTTCAGTTTGACGACGTCCGAGTCGTTGATCTGCTCGCCGGGGGTGTACCCGGCCATCGACCGGACGGAAGTGCGGATGGGCATGGCTTCTTATGGAACAGGATTTCAGAATTAACCACAGAGGCATAAGGACACCGAGAAGACGAGAAACATCGTTCCGAAGAACTGTCTCTTGTCTTCTCCGTGTCTCTGTGCCTCTGTGGTTAGTCTTCTCTATTTCTTCAGCGGCGCGGGGGGTGCCCCGGCCTTTTCGGGTTTCGGCTTCGGGCGGGCGGCCGGACCGTTGTCGTTCGCCCGCGTCTCGATGCTGGCGGCATGACCGACCAACCCTTCCTTGTTCGCCAGCAGCACCACATCCGGGGAGATGTCCTTCATGCCATTACGTGTGTACCGTAGGATGCTGGTCCGTTTGCGGAAGTCGTTGGCGTTCAAACCACTTGCAAACCGGGCGGTGCCGCCGGTCGGCAGCACGTGGCTCGGTCCGGCTGCGTAGTCGCCGATGGCCACCGGGGTGAACGGCCCGAGGAAGATGGCCCCGGCGTTCGGGATTTCGTCCGCAAATGCGTCCACGTCGCGGGTCTGTAGGTGCAGGTGCTCCGGAGCCAACTCGTTCACCACCTCGACCGCCTCGTGTTTGTCGGCGGTGAGGATGAACGCTCCGAGTCGCTCCAAACACTCACGGGCCAGATCACCACGGCCGAGCTTCGCAAGTCGTTTCTCCAGAGCCGCTTGCACCTCGTCCAGCAGTGGCTCGTACCACGTCACCAACACGGCCGAGCCGGGGGCGTGTTCGGCCTGGGCGATCAGATCGAGGGCGACGTAGTGCGGGTGGGCCGAGTCGTCGGCCACCACCACCACCTCGCTTTGCCCGGCCAGGCAGTCGATGCCCACCTGTCCGTACACGAACTTCTTCGCCAGCGCGATGTACTGGTTGCCAGGCCCGACGATCATGTCCACCGCCGGAACCCCTTGTACGCCATACGCAAAGGCGGCGATCGCCTGAGCCCCGCCCATGCGATACACCTCGGACACGCCGAGTTCGTAACAAGTGGCGAGCATGTCGCGGTTGTACGCGCCATTTTCTTTCGGCGGCATTGCAACCACAATCTCAGGCACACCAGCGGCTTGCGCCGGACACACGGTCATGAGCAAAGTGGACGGGTACGCGGCCGCCCCGCCGGGGCAGTAGATACCAACCCGCTGGAGGGGGCGGTAACGGAGGTGGAGTTCGTGCGACCCGCTGACGCGGAGTTCGGCGTCGCGATGCAGCAACCCGCTCTGGAACGAATCGATGTTGTACCGAACCCGACGCAGGGCGTCGAGAAATGTGGGGGCCGCGGCCTTGTGTGCGGCTTGAAGCTCCTTCTCCGAAACCCTTATTTCATCAGCCTTTAGCTTCACCTTGTCGAACGCTTGCGTGTAATGGAGGACCGCTTCCAGCCCCTTTGTCCTGACATCGTTACAGATCCGTTCGACCGCCTCAGCCGGGCTAAGGGCAGATCCGAAAACGGTTTGTGTCAATTTCTTCGCGGCTGGGGAGACGTTGTCCGCATCGTGCCGGAGTTGATCCCGGAGTTTGGTGAACTGCTTCGTTCCGTCGGATGCGGTCATGTCGATCCGTCGGATCTTCAACGCTGCCATCGATTTACCTCGGGTGATGTGCCCGCGATTCGGTCGGCGATCGACAGTCTTAGAGGGGAGGAATACTCTAATATATCTTGTTGTAAGAATGCGGCGTGTGGACTTCAAGCGATCTCGGCAGTAAACCGTCGTGAGAAATGACGTAAACACTTCCCGAATTAACGGTTATCGCATTTCTCGGATTTGCGCGTTTCGCTACACTCGGTCAGCGTTCGACATCAATTGCCACGAACGGGTCGGCGATCTCACCACCGATTGACATTGGGCTGAGCGCGAACACATGTCGGCCCGGTTGTATGTCAACCGGCAGTTGCACCTGCCATTGAATCCATGCACCGGCCTCCTTCGTGTACTCCCGCCAATCCCCTTTCTGGTCCGGGAACACCCCCCGGCCGTGGAGGATGACGGTCCCGAACGGCTCGCCTCGGGCGGTCCGCACCGTCACCGTTTCGCCTGCCCGCCCCTTCACCACTGGTTCGGCGCCGACGAGGTTCGGATCCCACTCCCGCCGGTGGTCGCCGGACACGCACACCGCGTCGCACGCCCGCGCCGCCGCCTCGCCCCACTTCACCCGCCGGTCGAAGTCGTCCCGGTCGAACACGAACGGCCCGCCGTGTTCGGCCAGCACCCACTCGGGTGCAAGGGTCAGAACCTTTCGGGCGCTCGTCGCGTACGCCGACGGCCAACTGCGGTTCAACCCCATCCACCCGCCGCTGCCACTGTACTGGGTGTAATGGAACCAGTTGTCGGCGGTGAACAGGCACCGCTTGCCGTCGATGGTCGCCTCGATGCCGGCGGTGAAGTGCGTCTGCCCCGGCAGGTGGTGGAAGGTGAACGTGTACTCCCGCCAGGTGCCGGACTCGCCGTCGCGGAACGTGCGGTCGAAGCTGATCGGTCGCTCGTCCAGGAACGGCGCGCGGAAGCGGAACGGCTCCTTCAGCGGGGCGGCCACTGTGTCCAGCGCCCAGATCGGGTACTTGCCCTTTTCGGGTAGCGTGTACACCCCGTCGAAGTGGTCGTAGTGGGCGTGGCTGAACATCACCAACTCGACCGGCCCGAACTTCTCCGCCTCCCGCAGTTTGGCGATCTGGTCCACGCTCCGCTGCGCCCACGGGTCGAGCACCATCACCCCGCCCGTCTTCGACTTCAACACATACGTGTTGCCGGTGATCCACAGCGAGTCTGACACCTTCGCCCACGGCTGGCTGCCGTTACTGCCCACCTGGTTCTTGGGCACCAGGAAGTCGTACTTCGGCGGGTTGCCGAGCCGGGTCGTGAACCGCTCGAAGCTCTTGAGGAACGCCGCCTCGTCGATGGCCTTCGCCGATTCGGTCCAATCGATCGCGTGCCCCCATCCGCCGCTGTCGTTCGGGGTACGGGCCGGGTACACCGCCGTGAACTTGCGGGTGTCCAGTTTTCGCACCGACTCCGCCGCCGCCTTCAGCCCGGCGTCCTGCCAGTGGTCCCAGTCGGTGGTGAACGGCGTCCACAGTTTGCCGAGCGACGTGACCGCGTCGCCGACGAACGCCGATCCGTTCACCGCGAACGCCAGGTGGTCCGGGCTGTGGCCGGGCGTGCCGATCACCTCGATCTTCAGTCCCTGCCAGTCGATCGTCTGGCCGTCGGCCAGGGTGCAGTCAATGCCGTCGAACCCGGTCGGGTGGACGAAGTAGGCGGTGTTCGAACTGCGGAGCGGGATCGACTCCTTCCAGAACTTGGTCACGTTCGCCGTCGTCAGCCAGTCGGCCGACTTGGTGTTCGCCCGCACCGGCACCTTCGCATCCAGGTACTTCTGCACGCCGCCCACCGAATCCCGGTGGTGGTGAGTGAGCAACACCAGGTCGACCGGCACGGGCGGGTCCGGCAGGTCGTCCGGGCAGTCGATCAGCACCCCGCGGCCGTTCGCCTCGATCAGGTACGCCCGAGGCTCGGTGGTGCAGACGTAGACGACCGAGTTAGCGGTGTCGGGCAGGCGAACCCACCGCGGCTTGAACGCCACCCCGCGGATCTTCTCCGCCTGCTGG
>CANJKY010000022.1 GCA_947474875.1 Gemmataceae bacterium | reverse complement strand
GAACACCGCCACCGCCGACGGCAACGCGCTGATGTTCAACCTACTGCTCGCCACCAGCCCCGGCCCTCCGACGTACTTCCTCGCCGACGAGGGGCTGCTGACGGACACGTTTTCGAAACTGCTGTTCCGCATGTCGAGCAAACTGCCGCCCAAAATCCTGGACGCCGCCCGCACCGAGGGGTTCGCCGTCACGCCGGACGCCCGCGGGGTGGTGTTCAACGCCGACCCGACGGCGGTGGTGCGGTTCCTGGACATCGGCACCCGCGTCGGCACGCCCACCAAATGACCGCACTCCCGCTGCTTTGGTCCGCCGCCAGCCGGCCGAAGACCGGCCACCGGGCGGACGAGAACGAGGACGCGGTCGGGGCGCATTCGACCGCCGGGCGGTTCGTCGTCGCCGACGGGGCGAGCGAGGGGTGGGCGTCTGGGGCGTGGGCCAAGCACCTGGTTGGGTGCTACGCCCGAACCCCGCCCGAGCCGGCCACGTTCGCCGACTGGCTCGCCGACGCCCGCCGCACCTGGACCGAACCACCCGCTGCCGCCGACCAACCGTGGTACGCCCAGGCGAAACAGGCCGAGGGGGCGTTCGCCACCCTCGTCGGGGTCGAGGTACGGCCGGCGAAATCCGGATCGGGGCTGCGGTGGAAGGCGGTGGCGGTGGGCGACAGTTGCCTGCTGCACGTCCGCCATGGGGCGGCGGTCGAGAGCTTCCCGCTGACAAGGCCCGAGCAGTTCGACACCACTCCGCCGCTGATCCCTAGTTCCGACAAACGCCAGGCGCCATCCCCGGACTGGCTGGCCGGTACGGCCGCCCCCGGCGACACTCTGTTACTGGCGACGGACGCCGTCGCCGCCGCGCTGCTGGCCACACCGGATGCGGCGGCGGCGGTCGTTCGCCGGGTCATCCCGCACCTGGTCGACGCTACCTCCGGCCGGCGGGCGGTCGTAGACTTTCTGACGACCCTGCGGTTGCCCCGCGACGACGACGCCACCCTGCTGGTGCTGCACGTTCCACCGATTGAGGCCCACCGATGAGCTGGCCGCTGCCGAACGACTTCAACGAAGCCGTGCAGACGCCGGCCACGGCGTTCGCCGACCCGGACCTGAAACGGGGGCAGGCGGCGGTCGGGCCGACCGGCATGCCGCTGCCGCGGTCGGGCAACTTCGCCGACGTGTACCAGATCCTTGGGGCGGACGGCCGCAACTGGGCGGTCAAGTGTTTCACCCGCTCCGTGCCCGGGTTGGACAAGCGGTACGACTTGGTGGGCAAGGCGCTGGCCGCAGCCAACCTGCCGTTCACCATCCCGTTCACGTTCCTGAGCCAGGGCATCCGGGTGGCCGGGAAGTGGTACCCGGTGCTCAAGATGGAGTGGGTGGACGGACTGCAACTGAACCAGTTCGTGCGGGAGAACGTGACCAGGCCGGCCATCCTGGACGGGCTGTTCGTCATGTGGACGCGGCTGTGCAAGCGGCTACGGGAGGCCGGGCTGGCGCACGCCGACCTACAGCACGGGAACGTGCTGCTGGTGCCGGGGGCGAAGCCCGGCCAGTTCGGGCTGAAGCTGATCGACTACGACGGGCTGTACGCCCCCGCCCTGGCGAACACCCCGAGCGGGGAACTCGGGCACCCGGCGTTCCAGCACCCGCAGCGGGCCGCCGGCCGGGTGTACTCGCCCGACCTGGACCGCTTCCCACACCTGGTGGTCGCCGCCGCGCTCAAGGGGCTGGCCGCCGCCCCAGACCTGTGGGAGCGGTTCGACACCGGCGACAACCTGCTGTTTACCGAGGACGACTTCAAACAGCCGGGCGGGTCGAAGTTGCTGAAGGAGATGTGGGCGACCGGCAACGCCGGGGTGCAGGGGTTGGTCGGCAGGCTAGTCCTGGCGCTTGGCAAGCCACTGCCGCAGACGCCGTGGCTGGACCAGATCGCCCCGGACGGCAAGGTGCTGCCGCTGCCCCCCGCCGACGCCCAAATGGTGATGAGCCGACTCGGGTTCTCGCTGGCCGCGCCTCCCATGGCACCGCCGCAAGCGGCGTTCGTTCCGCACCCGCTGCCTGCGGCGGTGCCCGCCTCAGTTCCGAAGAAGAAGTCCCCACTCGTGCCTGCCCTAATCGCCCTCGGCGGGCTGCTGGCGGTAGGCGTCGGGGCGGCCGCGGTCATCGTCCTGTTCGGCGACAAGAAGCCGGTCGAGGTGGCGCAGACGAAGCCGACCGAATTGCCGACCCCGCCGACGTCGAAGCCGCCCGAGGTGATCGAGAACCCAAAAGACCCCGACCCGGCTCCCCCTACGCCGCCCGACCCGACGCCGGATCGTCCGGTGCTGCCGCCGCCGCGGCCGGACGTGGCCGTCACCACGCCGCCCCCACCTGCGCCGGCCCCGACGCCGGACTTGAAGGTGGTGGAGTTGAAGCCGGCGTGGAGCGTGACCGTCGATGCTGACCACCCGACCGCCGTTCTCGACTTCACCCCGACCGGCCGGCTGGTGTGGGCCGGACCGACCCGCGGGGTCATCGTGTACGACCCGAAATCCGGTAAAGTAACAGCCAAAGTGACGGCGGACGGCACCCGGGCCACCATCGCCCTCGTCAGCATCACCGACAAGGGTCAGGTGGGGCTGTACCAGCCAAACGGCACATCCCTGCTCACCTGGGACTCGGCCACTGGCCGGGCGGGGACGCCGATCGACGCGAAGCCGGTTCTGGCCGACCGCACCACAGGGGTGTCGGTGCGGATGTCGCCGAACGGCCGGTATCTGTCCGCGAGTTGGCTGAACGGGGCGAACAACACCCCCGGCGGCGCCCGCGTGTACGACACGGTCGGCAAGAGGCTGGTGCTGTCCGCCGACGGGCGGGTCTTCGCCCACGAGTTCACCCCTGACTCGACCCGCGTACTGGTGGTCGAGCGGGGCGGGCGGTGCCGCTGGTTCAGGCTGCCGTCCGGCACCACGGACGGCGAGTTCACCCTCGGTGTGAACGAGAACGCCGCCCCACTGGTACTCGACCTGACCCAGGGCGGGGATCGGGTGCTAGTGTCCGCCGCCCTGACCGATGGAGGCGGGTTCGGCGTCCACTGGGTGGACGGCAAGACCGGCAAGCCTGTGTACTCGCACCTGACCAACACTTTCGCGTTCTCCGGGGCGACCGACCCCGGCGGGCGGGTGTTCGCGCACCCGCACTTGATCCCGGCGGCGCAGCTCGGGCTCGAGGTTCAGGTGTACGACGCCGACGGGAAGCTGATCGCCCGCGTGCCGGTGCTGCCGCCGAAGGGCACCCAGATTCCCCGGCTCAGGGTGGCCGTCTCGGACGACGCCCGCCGGCTGTTCGTGCTCAACCCGGAGGCGCTCACCCTGTCGGCCTATGATCTG
Organism: Gemmataceae bacterium; assembly: GCA_947474875.1. Lineage (GTDB taxonomy): Bacteria > Planctomycetota > Planctomycetia > Gemmatales > Gemmataceae > JALHQU01. Next base: position 9,840 of record CANJKY010000022.1, on the reverse strand, counting down.
CCGGTGGCCGGCGGGCGGTTGGCGGTGAAGCCGCGGGCGGATGAGCGACTGCCAGTCCCACCGGATGAGACGGTGACCAAGGCGGCGGCCGACATCCGCGAGCTGTACAAGGCCGAGTTCGCCAAGCGGTCGGCGGCGGACAAGAAGGCGCTTGCAGTCAAACTGCTGGACGTGGCCGCGGACACCAAAGCCTCGGCCGACCAGTACGCCCTGCTGCGGGAAGCCCGCGACCTGTACGCCGACGCCGGCGACGTTCGCGAGGTGGCCGAGGTGGCCGGGCTGATCGCCGACCGATTCTCCGTCGACCGTTTCGCGTTCAAGCTGCCTACCCTGGAGAAGCTCGCCGCGCTGTCCGCCGCCGGCCCGTTGCGGGAGGTGGCCGAGTGGGCGCTGGCCGAGTGCGACGCCGAGTTCGCCGCAGACCGGTACGCCCAGGCGGGCAAGCTGGCCTCCGTCGCCGCCGCCGCCGCCCGCAAGGCCAACGCCGGCCCGCTGCTGGCCGACGCCACCGACCGCACCGCCCAGGTGAAGAAGGCGGAGGAGCAGTTCGCCGTGGTGAAGGATGCGTTCGACACGCTGAAGGCCGCCCCGGACGACCCGGCCGCGAACCTGGCGGTAGGCCGGTTCCGCTGCCTGGTGCAGCGGCGGTGGGCGGACGGCATCCCGCACCTGGCGAAGGGATCGGACCAAGCGCTGAAGGCGGCGGCGGAACTCGACCAGTCCGCAGCCACGGATCGCGACCTGGAGGCGAAGGCGGCCGACGCTTGGGCCGAGTACGCCAAGAGCGCCGTGGACGCCGACCGCTCGGCGTTCGAGGCTCGGAGCCGGCACTGGGCGTTCCGGGCGATGGAAGTGCTCACCGGACTGGAACTGGAAAAGGCACGGAGCAAGCTCGTGCTCACCCACGGCAAGGCCGAGTACCTGCCGGGGCTGATGCGGGAGGTCACGATGAAGACGAGCGGGGCGGCGAAAGTTCCGGCGGAGGTGGCGGACAAACTCGACTTCAACCCGCTCGACATCAAGGACGCGAACAAGTCGAAGCTGGACTTCACGGCCCGGTGGACCGGTGTGCTGGTGCCGCCCAAACCCGGCCGGTACAAACTGGAGGTGCGGACCGGGGCGGCGGTGAAGGTGCGGGTGAACAACACGACGGTGATCGACACCGCCGGCAAGCAGCCGACCACCACCGCCACCGTGACGCTCGCCGACCAGCCGAACGCCATCGTCATCGATGGCACGTTCGCCACCGACCCGAAGCACACCCTGACGCTGCTCTGGCTGCCCCCCGGCAGCCTCGACTGGGAGCCGATCCCGGCCGAACACCTGTACCACCCGAAGAGGTAGTCGGCTTTTTTTGGTGTCCGGCCATCAGGTCGTTTTCCTCAACGACCCCAGGCAGACTGAAGGCAGGACACCAACAAGGACAGCCATTAAAGAACCGAACCCCCGCCGGAGCGGGGGTTCGTCGGGAGGTCGTGTGGGGAATTGGGTCAGACGGTCTCGTCCGGCTCGGACACCCGCCGGCCGTACTGGGCGAGCAGCAGCTGCACCGCCTGGATGGTCTGCCACTCGGAGAACCCGATCTTCACCTCCGTGCCGTCGTCGTTCGCCTCGATGTTCTCCACCGACGATGTGATCGCCCGGTGCAGGTAGTCGAACACCTCGGACAGGCGGGCCGCCTGGGCCGGGGTGAGTTTGTTCGGCAGCGGCGGGATTTCCTTGTCGTTGTACTTCCACTCCGGGGTGTGGACGATCGAGTTCCGCACCACCGCCGACCCGCGGGCACTCGCCCCGGCCGCTGCGGCCAGCTCAGCCGCCTGGATGGTCTGCACCCCGTTCTCGGCCACCGGCGCCATCTTCCCGCTACGGCGAGCCTCGATCTCCTCCATCGTGCCGTACAGCAGCATGGTGCGGCCGATGGAGATCTGGTCGCCGGCCCGCAGCCTGCGGATCTGCACCGCCGCCCCGTTCACCCGCGTGCCGTTCGTGCTGTCCAGGTCGGTGATGATGACGTCACTGTCTTCGAGCTGGATTTTGGCGTGGTACCGGCTCACCCGCTCGTCGTTCAGCCGCAGCGCATTCCCCTCTTCACGGCCGATGGTGACGGGTACCGGCAGGTTCCGGTACACCCGGCCCTTGTCGACTCCTTCCAACACCAGGAACGTGACGGTACGCATAGGGGACTCGGGGGGCGGGCGCGTCGCCCCTCACGGGGCGGTTCCATGGATTCTCTTAGAACACACGGCCGGTGTCGAGTGAAAAACTCGTCCGCGGATTCAGGTCTCAGTCGGATTCCCGGCAAAAGTCACCTGAATTCTCCGCTCACACCTGAAATCATCATGATTTTAATAATCGTTCGATCAGACTTCCTTTGGCGGGCGGCACCGGTACACAACCGGGCAAGTGGCGGAACCACGTGAGCTGCCGCTTGGCGAACTGTCGAGTGCGGGTCTTGATTTCGGCAACCGTCGCCGCCCGATCCCCGCCGTTATCCAAGTGTAGGCGGAGTTCGCGGTAGCCGAGCGCCTGACTCGCCTCTTTTCCCATTCCACGCGGATCGGCGGCCAGCCGGCGAACTTCGTCCACCCAGCCGGCGGCGAGCATGGCGTCCACCCGCGCGTCGATGCGGCGGTACAGTTCGTCTCGCGGCCAGTCGAGCATCACGCACGGGATGCGGGCGTGCGTGTCCGGCGCGGCCCACGTCCGCTGGAACGAGCTGATCGGCCGGCCGGTGGCTACGAACACCTCCAGCGCGCGGACCACCCGCCGCACGTCGTTCGGGTGCAGGCGGGCGGCCGTCAGCGGGTCCACTTCGGCCAGCCGGCGGTGCAACGCCACCGGCCCCAATTGATCTGCTTCCGCCTCCAGACCGGCACGGATTGGCGGATCGACCGGCGGGGCGTCGAACAGTCCGCACGTCAGCGCCTTCAGGTAGAACGGCGTGCCGCCGACGAACAGCGGCCGCTTCCCGCGGGAGCGGATGAGCCGGCACGCCTCGTCCGCCCGGTCCAGCCACCACGCCACGCTGCCGGACTCCCACGGGTCGAGGACATCGATCAGGTGGTGTGGCACCCGCGCCCGCTCTTCGGCGGTCGGCTTGGCCGTGCCGATATCCATGCCGCGGTACAGGGTCATGGAGTCCATCGCCACGATCTCGCACCCCAGCCGGTCGGCCAGTTCGAGTGCGACAGCAGACTTACCCGCCCCGGTCGGCCCGGTGAGCACGAGGGCGTCGGCGAAGTCGGCGGGGGTGGGGGGCATCAGTCGAGGCGGTACACGACGAAGGTTCCGACCCGGGCGACGGGACGTAGGGATTTTAGCCACCCGATGACCGCCAGGGTGCCGGGCCGCCGGTCCGGACAGGCAGTGAGTAGGGACGCCCCGACGGCGAAGCACCCGCCGCCCGCCCGCTGCTTCACCACGTCGACAGAAGGCTCCGGCAACTGGTTCACCTGAAACACGTGGAACGGCGGGAGGAGGATGGCTGGGTCGGTGCCGTAGTACCAGACGTGCAGGGTCGGCTCACCGGCCGCGGTGTGCCACCGGGCCAGTTCTGGCAGCCCCTGCCCCCAGTCGTAGTTGGAGTCGGTGAGGATTTCGGGCGCTCGGTTCGGCCCGCCCCAGAAGCGGTTCAGGTGTCGCAGCCCGTGCGGCCAAGCGATCAGCGCGAGTAGCAAGGATACCAGTAGGACAACGGCGACGATGACCCGGGTTAGCCGCGACCCAACATGGAGCGCGTGGGATAGCGCCACCGCCGCTGCCACGTTCAGCATCACCACCAGCGGGAACACCAATCGTATGCCGATCTGCACCCGGCAGGTCAGGCTGAACAACAGGTACGCGGCCGCGATCCGCCCGGCCGGGTTCAGCAATGTCCGCGGCCACATGATCAGCAGCCCGGCGAGCGTGAGGAGCAGCGGTTCGGGCAGCTTCTCGGACAGCACCACCGGGAAGTAGTACCACACCGCCCGCGGGTGGTACTCGCCGAGGGCGTAGCTGCCGTGCCCCCGCATGTTGTGCTTGATCTGCTGGACGATCCCCTCGCCGGCGTTCGGGAAGATGCGGAGGTGGTCGGCAGTGAACCGCATCGCGTCCGCGACCGAGCCGTCGGGCAGGGCGTCTGCCCACTTCACGAACGAAGGCTCGACCGCCCAGTCACTCCCGCAGTAGGCGAACAACACAACGGCGGCGACAAGGGCGATGAGGAGCCAGTCGGCGAAGCCCGAACGGGAGCGAGGGGGTGCCAGCACCAACCACCCCAGTGGCACGAACGTGATCGCCGACGCCTTGCACGCCACCGCCAGCCCCGCCGCCACGCCGGGGATCAGCACCCGCTTCCGCCACGTTCCGCCACGGCCGACCGCGAAGTGGTACACCGCCGCCAGCACCCCAGCGGTGAGTGCGATGTCCGTCGTCGCCAGCGACGCATGAGCGAGCAGGTTCGGCTCGCACCCGACCAGCCCTACGGCCAGCCGTCCGGCCCACGCCCCGCCCCACAATCGCCCGAGCAACCCGACGTACACCAGCAGCGGCCACCAGAACACCAGGTTCATCCCGCGGGCCACGGGTAGCAATTTCGGCAGGTCCGACACCGGGTCGAACGGCTCGCCGCGAACCCGCTCCCACACGTGCAGCGGAAGGGTTTGCACGTCCACCGGCATGGGCATGGTGCCGGCCCGCATGAGCGCCCGGTGGCTGCCCGTCCGCCACGCTTCCAGCCCCTTTGCCACATAAAATGGCTCGTCGAACGTGGCCCCGAGTTCCCGCCCGGCGGTCAGGCACCACGCCGACGACGCCACGCCGACCACCAGCAGCCAGAGGAAATCGAGCCGGGTCATGGGCCGTCCTGTATCACGAACCGGGCGACGCCCACAAGCGAGACTGCCCGTGCCCCCGCCGACCGTTGAACTGGTCAACCCGCACCTCCGCCGCCGGCCGTTCCGCGCCGCCGTGTTCGACTTCGACGGCACCGTGTCGCTCATCCGCGAGGGGTGGGCGAAGGTGATGGCCGGCATGGGCGCCGAACTGCTCGGCGACCCGACCCAGCATGACCGGCTCGAACTGGAGATGCTGAAGCTGAGCGGCAAGCCGAGCATCTTCCAGATGCGACGGCTGGCGGACGAAGCAGCGACCGCCGGGAAGCCGTCGCCCCACCCGGACGAACTCCTGGCGGAGTTCGTCCGCCGGCTGGCCGCGATCACCGACGACCGGCGACGGCGACTGGCCGAAGGGGTTGATCGCCCTGCGGCGTGGGCCGTGCCCGGCACGCACGACCTGCTGACGAACCTCCGGGATCGCGGGGTACTGCTCGTGCTGGCCAGCGGCACGCCGATGGAGGCGGTGCGGGAGGAAGCGGAGTTGCTGCAACTGACGCCGTTCTTCGGCGAGCGGATGTACGCCCCGGACGGGCACTCGCCGAACTTCAGCAAGCGGGACGTGATCGACGAGTTGGTCCTCGACTTCGGCGAACAGGTGATCGGGTTCGGCGACGGGTACGCCGAGACGGTGGAGATGAAGCAGGTCGGCGGGGTGGCGGTCGGCGTCGCCAGCCGCGAGGCGGGCGAAGTGGGGGTCAACCCGATGAAGCGACAGATGCTGATCGACCTCGGGGCGGACGTGATCGTGCCGGACTACGCGACCCCCGCCGCCCTCGCCGACTGGCTGTTCGGCAACGGAAGGTGACATCCCCGGTCGGGTGCATACAACACCGGCGCCCGTAGACGAGGGCTCAGAGCGTTGGAGCCGATCCCGGAAGACGTTCGCCAGTTCCTCGACCGGTCCATCGAGTCGATCGACCAGTTGGAGGTGTTGCGTGTGCTGGGGGACGACCGGGAGACCGAGTGGACGGCGGGGCAACTCGGGGAGGTGGTCCAGGCGGACCCGGCAGCCGTCAGCGGGCACGTGGCGGCGTTGCACGCCCGGGGGTTGCTGACGGCCGAGAAGAAGGGCACGGACTGGGTGTGCCGGTACGGCCCGCGGGCCGACCTGGAACCGCAGGTGGTCCGCCTGCTCCAGTGCTACCGCGAGCGGCCGGTGTCCATGATCAAGCTGGTTTACGCCAGGGCGAACGACCCGCTCCGGTCGTTCGCCGACGCCTTCCGTCTGCGGGGGGAGGGGGGCTAGTGGAAGGGCTGGTCTACATCCTGTGCGCCGGCACGGCCGCGGTGTGCGCCGCCCTGCTGGCACGCGGGTACCGGCGGTCACGGGCACGACTGCTATTCTGGTGCGCCCTGTTCTTCCTCGCGCTGGTGGTCGAGAACTCGATCCTGTTCGCCGACCACATCACGGTGCCGGAACTAGACCTGAAGCCGTACCGCCGAGTGGTCGGGCTGATCGGGGTGTGCGGGCTGGTGTACGGACTGGTGTGGGAGTCCGACCGGCGCACCGGCTGAACGGGGTCACGGAGGTGCGATGGACCGGTACGATCAGATGGCCGTCGGGGCGATCGCGATGGGGTACGCCGTCGCCGGCCTGTTCTTCCTGCGGTTCTGGCGGAACACCCGCGACCGGCTGTTCCTGCTGTTCGCCGTCGCCCTGTTCGTGCTGGCGGTCAACCGGGTGGCGTACGGGCTGCTGGTGATCGAGGAGCAGCCGGGCGGACAGCAGTACTGGGTCCGCCTGGCGGCGTTCGCGCTGATCCTGCTCGCCATCCTGGACAAGAACCGGTCGCGGCCGCCCAAACCCTGACAAACCACCCATGCCCTTCCCCACCTTCGACCGCTCCCGCCTGCTGGTGAAGCCGCTGGCCGAGCGGCAGCACGACCTGACCCTCGACGTGCTCCTACCGCTGACCGCGCCGGCCGACTTCGCCCACCCGTCCGTCCCGCTCATCGCCGAGCGATTACACGAAGCCCGCGACCGCGGCGCCGCCCGCATCCTGATGATGGGCGCCCACATGCTGCGGGCCGGGGTGCAGCGACACCTGATCGACCTGATGGAGCGCGGCCTGGTGTCGCTCGTCGCCATGAACGGGGCCGGGCCGATCCACGACTGGGAGTTCGCTCGCATCGGCGCGAGCACCGAGAGCGTGGCCCGATACGTCCGCACCGGCGAGTTCGGCCTGTGGCGGGAAACCGGCGAGATGAACGACGCCATCCGGGCGGGTGTTTCCGACGGCTGCGGGCTGGGCGAATCCATCGGCCGGGCCATCGCCACGAGCGACTTCCCACACAAGGACGTCAGCGTGCTGGCGGCGGCGCACCGGCTGGGCATCCCGGTCACGGTTCACATCGGCATCGGGTACGACATCATCCACGAACACCCGAACGCCGACGGCGCGGCCTTGGGGCAGGCCAGCTTCACCGACTTCCTGGTGTTCGCCGAACACGTCCGGAATCTGGAAGGCGGGGTCTTGCTGAACTTCGGTACGGCGGTGATGGGGCCGGAGGTGTACCTGAAGGCGCTGGCGATGGCCCGGAACGTGGCCCACCAGGAGGGGAAACGGATTGCCAAGTTCACGACCGCGGTGTTCGACCTGATCCCGCTCGACGACGACTACCACCGTCAGGCGCCGAAGACCGACCCGCGATACTACTACCGGCCGTGGAAGACCATCCTGGTGCGGACGGTGGCGGACGGCGGGGAGAGCTTCTACGTGCAGGGCGACCACCGGCAGACCCTACCGGCGGTGTGGCGGGCGGCCGCCGGGTGCGACTGAGCCTCACGCATACAGCTCGATCGCCTTCACGATCTCGCTCAAGTCGTTCGGCACCTGGACGGCGCGGTTGGCGAAGCTGGCTCGGCGGACGCCGCGTTTGCCCAGCTTGTCGGCGAACGCCTTCGGGTCGGCGGAGTGGTACGCCACCGTCGCGTCCGGGTCCTTCAGCACGTGCCCGGTGAGGATGCACACCGCTCGCTCGCCGGGGTCGATCACCCCTTCCCGCACCAGTTTCAACAACCCGGCCACGCTCGCCGCACTCGCCGGTTCGCACCCAAGCCCGCCGGCGCCGATCTTCGCCTTCGCGTCCAGAATTTCGCCGTCCGTCACCTCTCGCACCACCCCGCCACACCGGTCGAGTGCCCGCAGCGCCTTCGGCAGGTTCACCGGCCGGTTGATCTCGATGGCGCTGGCCAGGGTGTCCGCCCGCTTGTCCGCGTCGTCCAGGTACTTCATGTACACGCCGATCTTGCGGTCGTCCGGCCGCCCGCCGTTCCATCGCACCCCGTTCTTCTCGAACAACTGGTACAGGGTGTCGGCCCCGGCGGCGTTGATGACGGCGATCCGCGGCGGCCTCGGGATCAGCCCGAGTTCCGTCAGCTCGATGAACGCCTTGCCGAACGCCGAGCAGTTGCCCAGATTCCCGCCCGGCACCAGAATCCAGTCCGGCACCTCCCACCGCAGCGCTTCCAGCACCCGGAACATGATCGACTTCTGCCCCTCCAACCGGAAAGGGTTGACGCTGTTCACCAGGTAGATGCCGAGCTGCCGGCTCACCTCCTGCACCCGCCGCAGGGCGTCGTCGAAGTCGCCGGCGATCTGCACCGTCAGCGCGCCGTGCTCGAGCGCCTGGCTCAGCTTGCCGTAGCTGATCTTCCCGCTGCCGATGAAGATGACCGCCCGCATCATCTGACTGGCGGCGCAGTAGATGGCGAGGCTGGCCGAGGTGTTGCCGGTGCTGGCGCACGCCGCCCGCCGCGCCCCGACCGTCGCCGCGTGGGTGAACGCGGCCGTCATGCCGTTGTCCTTGAAGCTGCCGCTCGGGTTCATCCCCTCGTATTGCAGGAAGGTGGTGCCCGGCTTCATCCCGCAGTACGCCGCCACCGCGTCCGCCCGCTGGCACAGCGTCTGCCCCTCGCCGATGGTCATCACCTTGTCGTCGGCGGCGAACGGGAACAGGTCGCGGAACCGCCACACCCCCGAGAAGTCGAGCGGGTGCGTGCGGTTCGCCCACTTGCTTTCAAAATGCTTGAGCGACTTCGGCACCGGCAGCCGGTCCCAGTCGTAAGCCACGTCCAGTAGACCGCCGCACTTCGGGCACCGGAAGGCGGTGTCGGCCAAGTCGACGGTCGTCCCGCAGTGGGGGTGGACGCACCGCTGAAACGCGAGATCGGACACGTGAAGCACCGGAGCAGTAGCCGGCGGCGTCCGCCGCCCGGGTGCGGTGATGATACCGAAAAGGGCGGGCCGCGAGGATCGCTCCCCGCGGCCCGCCCGGCGCGCGATCCGTCTCCGACGGCTCAGCCAATACTCACCCCGCGGATGAACCCGGGGTCGAAGGTGAATTTGTCGAACAGCTTCTGGCCTTTCACCGACCACGCCTGAAGCCGCGGAGGGCCGCCCGGCCCGGCCGCCACCAGCACTTCAGCCATCCCGTCCCCGTCGGTGTCGGCGGCCGCCACCCTTGCCCCGCCGGTGAACCCGCCGAACGGGTCGACCGCCACCGACGTGGCCCCGCTCTTCCCGTCCACGACCCGCACCTGCGACCCGCTGCTGGCCTGGCCGAGGATCAGGTCGGCCACCCCGTCGCCGTTCAGGTCACCGGCAGCCACGTTCACCCCGCCGCCGAAAGAGGCGTCGAAGGCCATGAACTGACGGATCACGTCGCCACTGGTCCCGTCGAAAACCTTCACTTGCGGGCTGCCGGCACCTGGGGCGGTGGCGATGTCCGCCACCCCGTCCCCGTTGATGTCCGCGGCGGCTGCCCGCACCCCGCCGGCGAACCCCGGGGCGTAGGCGAAGAAACTGCGGACGACCGCCCCGGTGCGCCCGTCGAACACCTGCACGTGCGGCCCGCCGCCGGCCCCGGGGGAGGTGATGACGTCGGCCAGGCCATCCCCGGTCACGTCCCCGGCGGCCACCTGCACCCCGCCGCGGAACGTCGGGGCGTAGGCGAAGAAGCT
>CANJKY010000021.1 GCA_947474875.1 Gemmataceae bacterium | reverse complement strand
TGCCTGCGGTCATATCGAAGATCAGGTCGGTGCCCGGCCCGGTGAGCGCCAGCTTGCTGTTGCCGGAGATGGCCCCGCCGCTCACCGCCAGTTGGGTGGCCACGTTCGCCCCGTTCGCGGCGGCCGCCCGCACGGTGGTGTCGGCGGTCAGGTTCAGGTTGCCGGTGCCGCTGCCCGAGTCCCCGCGGATGGTGCTGCCTGCCCGCACGTCCACCGGCGTGTTGACTGTGCCGGTGCCGCCGAGGGTGCCGTTCGCCACCCGAACGGTGGCGGCCGCCGGGTTGCCAGTGGTCAGCGCGCTAATGGCCCCGTTCACCGTGCCGTTGAAGTTGATCGTCCCGCCGCCCTGCTGAACCAGGAAGTTGGTGAAGTTCACCGCCCCGCCGAGGGTGACGGTGCCGGCGTTCTGGACGGTGTTCGACAGGCCGAACGTGACCGGGGCGGAGATCGTCTGGGCGACGGTGGCGTCGTTGATCAGCCCGGCGTTCAGGGTGAGGACACCGGGGCCGGACACGGTGTACGCCGGGGCGCCGGCCCGGAACACCAGTTGGTCCAGGGTGGTCCCGCCGGGCACGGTGGTGTTGACGGAGGTGCTCGACCCGCCGGCCGGGCCGAGCAGGACGGTGCCGGTGGTGGTCGGGGCGACCCCGCCGGCGTAGTTGGCGGCGTTACCCAGGTCGGTGCCGCTGCCGCCGATCCACACGCTGCCGGCGGACACGGTGACGGCGTCGAACCGGTAGGTGCCGGTGGTGCCGTAGGCGCCGGCGGTGCCGGTGTACGAGGTGTTGTTCGCCGGGTCGAAGATGCTCACCACCCGCACGCCGAAGTTGGCGTTGTTGTTCGCCGCCGCGATGCCGGACAGGTCGGCGGTGCGGTTGTTGTACCAGGTGTCCGCCAGCCCGATGTTGGCCTCGAACGTGCCGGCGGACGTCCAGGTCGTGCCGTCCGTGGTGTACTGCAACTGGAGGAACCGGCTGGACGTGCTCGAGTGCCGCAGGTCGAACCGCACCACAATGTTCGACGCACTGGCCGTGCTCACGTTGAATTGTACCCCGGCGGTGCCGCTGGCGGCCGTTGCGGCCGGGTATGTGGAGGTGTTCCACGCCACGCTGCCCGCCACCGCCTCGGTGGACCCGGCGTTCGTCAGCCCGCCGGCTTGTGTGGCGCTGGTGCCGCCGATCCGAGATGCCGTGCCGCTGCCGGTGGACGGGGCGGGCGACGCCAGGTCGAACCCGGTCGGGAAGTTCCACTGGGTGATGATCTGGGCGTTCGCCGATCCGGCCCAGCCGACCGCCATCAGCACCGCCGTCAATACGCGCAATTTCATCGTTCCGCTCCTCGGGTTCGGATCGGGTGCCGGGCAAGAACCAGATTCGACGCCGGCGGGTGTTGGCTGGGTAGGACAGCCCGCGGGACGATAGAAATTGATACGAGGACAGAAAGATAAGTCGTCGGCAGAAAGTGTGAAATATCGGTGAATGGCGCTCGCCTCACCGCCCGTACGAGGCGATCAACCGCGGCACCTCGCCGCGGGTGTCCAGGGTGCGAAGGATCCACCCGGCCCGCGGCCCGCCGAGGAACTTGCTGTACCCGAAGTTGTCGTCCGCCATCCGCAGCCCCCACTTCACCGCGGCCAGCTTGTCCCGCCCGCCGGCCACCAGCACCCGCGTGACCCACATCACTGTCGGGTGGACGAGCAGTAGCGATGCCAGCCCGTCCCAGTACCCGCGGTGGTGGTTGGTCGGGCCGTAGAACTGGCCGGACTCCAGCTTCACCCGGAGGTAACGCGTCAGCAACTCGTCGGCTTCGGGCGGTAGCTCGCCCAGCGGCTGCTCGGCCGCCGCGAACCGCACTCCGGCCGGCAACTCGGCGTGCAACCGCGGCACCGACCCGGCCCCGAGGGCGAACTTCCACCCGGCGGCGAACCGCGCCCACCGCCCCCGCTGCCCGGCCCCGGCGTGCGGGCCGTGGTCGTGCCGCACGTAGATGCCGAGCAACTGGCGGAACAGGGTGCGGCCCACCCACCCCGGCCGGGGCACCGAGTACGGGTCGGCCGGCACCTCGTCGGCGGTGGCGGCCGACACCACCTGGAGGAACTCGTTCAGCCGCCCGCCGCTCACCGTGTCGAACCGCGCCTGCCGGCACACCGCCGCCAGCGCCGCCGCCTGCCGCAGCCGGCGTTCGAGCGGGTGGGCCGGGTTCGTCACCAGCTTGACGAACGTTTTGGTGAACCGGTCGGCGTCGGCCCACGGCACCGTCTGCCCCGGTTGGAGTGTGGCGGCCGGCAGGTTGGCCGACTGCGGCTGGTCGGCCTCCACCAGTTTTGCGACGGCGGACACGTCGGCGGCGTGGGCGGTGCAGGGGCGGCCGAGGTTGTCCGTCACGGACGGGCAGGCGTACCGCACCGCCACGGTCCAGTGGTCGCCGTGCGGGACGAGGGCGAACGGGTACAGGCGGCAGGCGAACGGCTTGGCCGCCTCGCCGAACTTGGCGTGGATGCGGCACAGGTTGTCCGGCCCGAGGAACACGCAGGTGCCGTCGGCGGTGTGGCTCAGGGCGTACTCGCCCAGCCGCTTGTCGTACCGGATCGGCTCGGCCCCGTTCAGCGCCGGGTCGGCCATCCACCCCTGCTTCAGGATGCGGTCCCGTTCCTCCGTCGTCACCCGGACGACGTAAGTCCGACAGCAGTCGCCGCACGTGTGGCAGTCCCAGTTCTGGACGGTCGGCAGCGAACGCACCGGCATCGGCATGGTGTGGAACCGCGGGGCGTAGGGGAGCTACCATCAGCATAGCGGGGGCACCAAACCGTCAACGGCAGAGGGGCGGGGGTGGACCGGAAGACGCCGCGGAAATCGAACCTGCCGACGAAGCCGTGCGCCGCCTGCGGGCGGCCGTTCGCCTGGCGGAAGAAGTGGGCGAAGGCGTGGGATGAGGTGCGGTACTGCTCGGACCGCTGCCGGGCGGCTCGCCGAGCCGCTGACAGGACGCCATCATGACCGCCGACCTTCAACCCGTTCTGCTCCGCGTGGTGTACGCGGCCAACGTGCTGGTCGCCGGGGTGGTCGGCGGGCTGGCTCTGTTCGCGCCGGCGGCGGCCACCCGCACCGTGTTCTCCGGCACCGCCGAACCGTCGGCCGGGCTGCGGGTGGTGGGCAGCTTCTGGCTGGTGATCGCCGCCCTGTCGGCGGTCGGGTGCGTGTACCCGCGGGCGATGGTCGTGGTGCTGGTGGTGCAACTCGGGTACAAGGGGCTGTGGCTGGCGGCGGTGGCGGTGCCGGCCGTACTCGACGGGCGGGCGGACACCCTCCCGGGCGGGATGGCGGTGTTCTTCGCCGTGTGGGTGGCGGTGCTGCCGTTCGTCATCCCGTGGTCCGACCTGTTGCGGGACTGAACGTTTCGGCACGTCGCCCTGGGGGCAGATCGGCTATAATTCCAGTCCCACCCCACCGGAGCCGGGCATGCGCCGCGCTCTCACGTTGCTGCTGTTCTTCCCCGCCGCCGTTTGCGCCGCTCCGCCGGACGGGGCGAAGCTGTACACCGACCAGTGCGCCCGCTGCCACGGCCCGGCCGGCGAGGGGGTGAAGAAGAAGTACGACAAGCCGCTGGCCGGCGAGTTAGCCGTGCCGCAGTTGGCCGAGCAGATCCGCAAGACCATGCCGGAGAGCGCGCCCGAGTCGCTGACCAAGGACGAGGCGGCGGCGGTGGCGGCGTACATCCACGAGGCGTTCTACTCGCCCATCGCCCGCGAGCGGAACCGGCCGGCCCGCGTCGACCTCACCCGCCTGACGGTGAACCAGTACCGGCACGCGGTGGCCGACGTGGTCGGCAGCTTCCGCTGGGGCGTGAACCAGTGGAAGGACGGCGGGCAGGGGCTGAAGGGCGAGTACTTCGGCGACCGCGGGTTCCGCACCCGCATGCTGGACCGCACCGACAAGCTGGTGGCGTTCGACTTCGGCACCGAGCTGCCGTTCACCCCCCCGGAGCCGAAGCCGAAACCGGCCGACAAGAAGGAGGAGAAGAAGGCGGACGCCAAGAAGGAGGACAAGCCGAAGGACGATAAGGAGGCGGCCAAGAAAGCGGCGGAGGAGGCGAAGAAGGAGGCCGAGCGAAAGGCCCGCGAGGAGGCGGAGCGGAACGAGTACGCGGTGCGGTGGACGGGCAGCGTCCTCGCCCCGGTGAGCGGGGAGTACCAGTTCGTGGTGAAGTCGGATCAGGCGGTGCGGCTGTGGGTGAACGACCCAGCCCAGGCGGTCATCAACGCCACCGTGCAGTCCGGCAGCCAGAAGGAGTACACCGCCCCGGTGGTGCTGACCGGCGGGCGGGTGTACTTCCTGCGGCTGGAGTTCAGCAAGGCGCTGCAGGGGGTGAAGGACAAGAAGCCGAAGGCGACGCCGGCGTTCGTGCGGCTGGAGTGGAAGCCGCCGCACGGCACCACCGAGCCGATCCCGACGCGGTATCTGTCACCCAATCAGGTTCCCGAGCAGCACCTCGTGACCGTGCCATTCCCGCCGGACGACAAGGCGCTCGGGTGGGAGCGGGGCACGGCGGTGAGCAAGGAGTGGGACGCGGCCACCACCGAGGCGGCACTGGAGGCGGCCAAGTACGTCGTCGCCAAGCTGGACACCCTGCTCGGGGCGGTGCAGCCGGAGCGGGACATCAACGCCGAGGCCGGCAACCCCGGCGGGCTGAACCTGGACCGCAAGCGGGGGCCGACCCCGGTGACCGACCGGGACAAGAAGGCCCGCGCGTTCGCCACGCAGTTCGTCGAACGCGCCTTCCGCCGCCCGCTCACGCCGGAGCAGAAGGAGCTGTACGTCACCCGCCAGTTCGCTGCGGTGAACGGGGACACCGACGCCGGGCTGACGCGGGTCGTCCTGCTCGCCCTCAAGTCCCCCCGGTTCCTGTTCCGAGAAGTGGGGAACAACGGCGACGGGTTCGACACCGCCGCCCGGCTGGCGTTCTCCTTGTGGGACAGCACCCCGGACGCCGAACTGATCGCCGCCGCCGGCAAGGACCAACTGAAGGCCCCGGAGCAGGTGCGGAGGCAGGCCGAGCGGATGCTGGCCGACCCGCGGGCGAAGGCCAAGCTGCACGGGTTCCTGATGCACTGGCTGCGGCTGGACCAGGACCGCGACCTGGGCAAGAACCCGAAGCGGTTCCCGGACTTCACCCCGGCGGCGGCGGCCGACCTGCGGACCTCGCTCGACCTGTTCCTGGACGACGTGGTGTGGTCGAAGGAGTCGGACTTCCGCCGGCTGCTGAGGGCGGACGAGGTGTACCTGAACGGCCGGCTGGCGAAGCTGTACGGGGCCGACCTGCCGGCCGACGCCCCGTTCACCAAGGTGAAGCTGGACGCCGGCCGGCGGGCCGGGGTGCTGACGCACCCGTACCTGCTCACCACGTTCGCCTACGCCGACCAGTCGTCGCCCATTCACCGCGGGGTGTTCGTGGCGAAGGGGATTTTGGGCACCGGGCTGAAGCCGCCGCAGGAGGCGTTCACCCCGCTGGCCCCGGACTTGCACCCGACGCTCACCACCCGCGAGCGGGTGAGCCTGCAAACGAAGGGGGCGAACTGCCAGAGCTGCCACGCCGTCATCAACCCGCTCGGGTTCCCGCTGGAGGGGTTCGACGCCATCGGCAAGCTGCGGCAACAGGACAACAGCAAGCCGGTGGACACGGCCGGCGAGTACCTGACCCGGTCCGGCGAGACGAAGAAGTTCGCCGGGGCGGTGGACATGGCGGCGTTCCTGGCCGACAGCCCGGAGGTACACGCGGCGTTCGTCGAGCAACTGTTCCACCACCTGGCCCAGCAGCCGGTGCGAGCCTACGGGCCGGACGCCGGGAACAAGTTGCGTGACACGTTCGCCAAAACAGGGTATAACATCCGGTCGCTGGCCGCTGAGGTGGCGACAGTAGCGGCATTGACTGGCCGCAGTGTGAAGTAGAGTTGGTCGATCCTACCCCGCCTGAATCCCGGAGCATCTCATGCCCCGCGCGTCTCGTCGAGAGTTCCTCCGCACCCTGGGCGTGAGCGCCGCCGTGCTGCCGTTCGTCGGCAACCTGCCCGGCCTGGCGTTCGACAACCAGACCAGGCGAAAGCAGCGGCTGCTCATCGTGTTCAGCCCGGACGGCACCGTGCCGTGGAACTTCTGGCCGGACGAGGTCGGGAAAGACTTCAAACTGAAGCCGATCACCGAACCGCTCGAACCGTTCAAGGACAAGCTGCTGTTCCTGAAGGGGCTGAGCAACAAGGTGCGGGGCGACGGCGACGGGCACATGCGGGGCATCGGGTGCATGCTCACCGGCATCGAGCTGTTCCCCGGAAACATCCAGGGCGGGTCGGACACCCCGGCCGGGTGGTGTTCGGGTCTGAGCATCGACCAGGAGATCCGCAACAAGCTGCAAGCTGACGCGGCGACGAAAACCCGGTTCGGGTCACTCGAGTTCGGCGTGATGGTGCCCGAGCGGGCGGATACCTGGACGCGGATGGTGTACGCCGGGCCGAACAAGCCGA
The DNA here is from genome assembly GCA_947474875.1 of Gemmataceae bacterium. Classification (GTDB taxonomy): domain Bacteria; phylum Planctomycetota; class Planctomycetia; order Gemmatales; family Gemmataceae; genus JALHQU01. The sequence continues at coordinate 6,741 of CANJKY010000021.1, read as the reverse complement.
TCACGCCCATCGACAACCCGTACCAGATGTTCAACAAGCTGTACGGGCGGAAGAAGGACAACGCCGCCCTGGCCAGCGTGCTGGACGACCTGAACGCCGACCTGAAGAAGGTGGCCGGGGCCGTCTCCGCCTCCGACCGCAAACTGCTGGACGACCACGCCGCGTTCGTGCGGGAGATGGAGGCCGAGTTGAAGGCGGACGCCGCCGCGAAGGACGTCGGGCACAAAGTGCCCGAACTGGAGCCGGGGGTGCGGGAAGAGAACGACCAGATGCCGAAGCTGAGCAAGATGCAGATCGAGCTGATCGTGAACAGCTTCCTGGCCGACTTCACCCGCGTGGCGACGTTGCAGTACACGAACTCGGTGGGCGAGCCGAAGATGCGGTGGCTGGGGGTGAACGAGGGGCAGCACTCGCTGTCCCACGAGCCGGACAGCAACAAAGACGCGCAGGAGAAGCTGACCAAGATCAACAAGTGGTACTGCGAGCAGATCGCGTACCTGGCGAAGCGGCTGGCCGACACCCCCGAGCCGGGCGGCACCGGCAGCCTGCTGGACAACACCACCATCGTGTGGACCAACGAGTTGGGCCAGGGGAACAGCCACACGCACAACAACATCCCGTGGCTGCTGATCGGCGGCGGGCTGGGGTTCAAGACCGGTCGCAGCCTGAAGTACAAGGACGTGCCGCACAACCGCCTGCTGATGAGCCTGGCGCACGCCTTCGACCACGGGGTGAAGACGTTCGGCAACCCGAAGTTCTGCGGCGACGGCCCGCTGACGGACCTGGGGTGAGCGAGTGGGGTGTATGATGGGGTGAGGACCATCGAGGGAACCCAACATGCCCGACGTGCCCACCCCACACCCCGACCCCGCGGCCCGCATCGCCGAACTCGAAGCCGAATTGGCCCGGGTGACGCTGGAACGGGACATCTACAAGGACGGCGTTCGGCTCTACCTTGGCAAGGACGACCCGGAGTACGACCTCACGCCGGAAGAGGTCGAGGACATGTTACACGGCCCGCGGGGCGAACCGCTCAGCGACATCGTGGCCGAGTTCGAGCGGAAGTTGGGTGGGTCGTGAGCGGCGGCCGTTACCGCCTCTCACAATCCGGCCGGGTGTCCGACCAACTACGGGCCGTGTTCGCCCGCGGTGCGGCCGAGGGGGCGAGTCGTGTCACGGCTCAGGCGGCCAAGTGGATGATCGAGGAGTTGGAGCGAACACCGGCCGAGTTCGGCGAGTCGCGTGACTTCTTGGCGCACGCCGAACTGCAATCGCGGATCGCATTCGTCCCACCAATCTACGTCCGCTTCGCCATCCACGAGCCGACCCGCACCGTGTTCGTAGGTCGGATTGGCTGGACGAAGCGCGGCTAACGGTTCCAGGCGGCGCCGCCTCACGGCTTCAGGTGCGGGCGGAGCATGAGCGGTCCGCGGTCCCTCAGCAACTGGTCCCAGATCTCCTTGTCCGTCTTCCCCTGGCCGATCAAGTCGCGGACCTCGTCGCGGGTGGCGTTCGGCGCCCCGCACCCGTTCGGGTTACAGCTCGCCAGCGTGTAGAAGTGCCCGGTGCAGGTGTCGTGGCCCACCCCGCACACGCAGTAGATGCTGGCCAGGAACCACTCCACCCGCTCGTCGTCCGTCCGCTTGCGGCCGATGTCCGGCGGGTACGGCGACTCGTCCACCTCCTTGCCCGGCGGCGGCATCTTCACCCCGATCCGCTGCCCGGTCCTCAGCCCGGACGATTGCAACTCGCCCACCACCAACCGCACGGTCGTCCGCTCCCGCCACGGGGCCACGCTCTTCACCACCGCCTTGATCGGCGGGTCGGCGGTCAGCTCCAAGCTGTCTCCGTACTTCAGGCTCCGGCCCCACCGCATCGCCTCGTGGTCGAGCATCACCTCCAACTCCCCGCTGAACACGTGGTGGAACGCCAGGGTGCCGGGCAGCCCGCCCTCGGCCCACTGCTTCCGCAGGTGGTCCCGCTGGGCGGAACGCTTCGCGTTCATCTCCGCTTCCGTCAGCAGCGCCGGCTTGCCGTTGATGGCGTAAAGCAGCGCCGGCTTGCCGTCCGCCTCCACCCCCGCCGGCACCAGCACCGTCTTCTCCTCCTTCTCCCGCTTGAGCGCGTACTCGTACAGGTGCGGGGCGGCCGGGTCGGTGTTGATGTGCTTGGTCTTCCTGGCGTCCCACCAGTCGCCGCGGATGTCGGCGGTGCTGACCGCGTCGGCGATCATGGCGACGGACACCGGGTTCTTGGTGCGGTCGAGCTTCAGCCACACCCACACGCGGTCGTTCACCTGGAACTGATCGAGCCGCCCCCAGAACCCGTTGACGTGAACCTCGGCGTCGGGTTCGACCGCCCACACCTTCGCCGTCTTCTCGCCGTCGAGCAGCAGCGACACGGTGCGGGCCGCCGGGTCGATCGCCTTCACCACGCCGAACGGCTTGGGCAGCAGCCGCAGGAACTCGGCGCTGCCGGCCACCTGGCGGACCTTCTTGTTCGGATCGACCTTGTCTTTCTCCCCCTCTCCCTTTGGAGGAGGGGGCTGGGGGGTGGGGTCTTTCTTGCCGCCCTTATCCCCGAACACCTCCGTGTTCGGGTACTCGGCGCTCCAGGCGTACCACTTGCAGACCACGCTTTCGACCGGCTCCAGCGTCCACCCGTCCCACTCACCACCGGTTCCCCGACCGTCCAGCCCCCACGTGGTTTTGGCGTCCAGTGAATCCACCCCGCTCTTGGAGCGCCGCAGTCTCATTTTATGTTGAGGCAGTTCCTTGCCATCGGGCAGGGGCATACCTGCATCCGGCGGACTGACGCCATCCTTGTCAGGCTTCGGCCCTTTCCACTTGCGGGGTTGGCTGGCCACAAGTTTGTACGCCACGTGCGGCCCGCCGCGGTGCGAAAAGATCACGAACGACTCCCCGCCCAGTTCGTACCCCTCCAACTCGCTCATGCCAAATTCGGGCGTGAGCGGATACGCCCGCGTCTTGTCCCCCACCCGCACGCCCAGCACCATCTGGTCCGGTTTCAGCCGCGGGTCCACCTTCGCCGGTCGGCTCTTCACCGACTCTGCGTTCGCCGTCGTCGGCAGCTCGCTCGGCTTGTACTTCTCGAACATGTGGTAGGCGACGGCGTTCGGGTTCCGCTTCATCACCTCGCCCCACGTCGAGACCAGGGTGGGGATCGGTTTCAGCCGGTCGCCCTTCCGCGGGCCGTCGAACGCCACCCCGCTCAGGCACGAGTACAGCGTGCCGTCCGTCTTGTCCTTCATCACCATGACGCCGTTCCGCCAGCCGTGGAACACGAAGTTGTAGCTCGGGGCGAACCCGCGGGCGTACCCGGCGTCCGGGTCGTACACGAACAGCCCGTAGCTGTCCGAGATGACGCGGTAGGTGTTCAGGAAGAACCGCAGCGGGATGGCCCCGCCGTCCGAGTACCCGCGGGTCCAGCACAGCACCGGGTCGGAGTCCTTCAACTCGTCCTTGCGGCGCTTGGCCTCGTCGACGCAGTGCGAGCAGTTCGGGTTGACCAGCGTGGCGAACGCTTCCGGCTTGGCGATGAGGATCGGCTTCGGGTCGTCGGCGAGAACAACGGTTGTGAATAGCAGGAGTACGGCGAGGTGACGCACGGGGAACCCTCCGGGTGGTGGAGGGATTGTAAGCGCGAAAGCCCACGGACGACGAAGAGAAGCGACCTCACCCCCCGGCCCCCTCTCCAAAGTGGAGAGGGGGTGTTCAAGTCGCCGTCGTGGACGGGGTGCCCGCTTCCCCGAACTGGTGCTGAGATCTCACAGCGATCGCCCATCTCGTTTGAACACCCCCTCTCCGGTTCGGAGAGGGGGCCGGGGGGTGAGGTCTCCACCCCTCACACCGCCAGGACGCCGGTGCGGAGCAGGTACGCCAGCCGCTCCCGCTGCTCCGGCTTGAGCAGCGCGTGCAGCTCTTGCAGCGCCCGCATCACCGCGTCCCGCAGCCGGGTGGCCGACTGCACCCGGCGGTCGCCGGCGGCGGCCGCCTTCGCCGCGTCGAACGCTTCCCCGCCCACCGCGTCGGCGAACTCGGCCAGCGACCGGCGGTCGTCCACCGCCGCCTGCGCCCGCTCGGTCTTCAACTCGTCCAGGATGCGGGCGAGCGCCGTCACCTGCTTCTCATCCAGGTCCAGCTTGTGGGCGAGGAACCGCAGCGGGCGGCGGACGCCGAACGCTCCTGCCCCCTCGTCGTCGTGGTGGCCGTGTCGGGGCATGTCGCACTCGGTGCGGGGGCCGCAGCCGTGGTCGGCCCGGCCGGGGTGGTGGTGAACATGAAACGCGGGGTGATGGTGGCGCGAGCCGCGCCAGGAACCGTGGCACATGATCCGTACTCCTGCTCGCCGGGGCGGGTCGCACCCGGCGGGGACTCACCGCGTGGGCGAAATGCCGCACGCTCGCAGGAATGGTACGCGCCCGGTAGGAGACCGGTCAAGTTGCAATTACCGGCACGCCAGTTCCGGTTCGGCCGCCGTCACCCGCGTGTCGCCCAGCCACACCACGCAGCAGTCGTCGGGCACGAACGCCCGCCCGGCCCGCTCGGCCACCGTCCAGTCCGTTTCCACCCCGAGCTGCACCAGCGGCACGAACGGGAACTGGTCCCGCACCGCGTCGGACGTGCCGTCGTCGCTGCCGTTGTCCACCACCACCAGGTGCGGCTTCGGCCGGTCGGCGGACAGGCGGTCGATGGCGTCGAGCAGTCGGGTGCGGGAGTTGTGGGCGATAAGGACGATAGACGACACGACAAGCTCCAATCGGGACGGCGGACCGTCACATGATCGAAGTGCGGCGGCGGGCGGTTGCCGGAAAACCGGACGCAGCGAGTTCCGGCCGGGCAACACATTTGTGGCCGCGGTATGCTACTAACCGCATTCGACCGGTAGTCGGGCAGACTTGAGGGGAAGTTGCCGGGCTGCCCGTAACACGAATCGGAGGTGGCACCCGTGCGGGCCGATCACACCAACCCACTGCGCGTCTACGTTCTGAGGGCGGACCGCCAGACGTGGTTGCTGAAGACCGCGCACCTGTCGACGCCCACTACGCTGGTATTCGAATTGCCCCTTCTGGCCTCGAAACCGTTTCTGGACAGCCTGGAGTACGGGGGGTGTCTACCGGTTCGGGAGTGGGAGTTCATCATCCTGGACTCCTCTCTGACCGTCCTGGTGAGCTACATCTGGAACAGCCTGCGGGTGACGCGCGTCTGTCTGCCGACGCTGGAAAACCAATCCGTCAAACCTCTCAGCCTCGCCGTCGAGTGTGCCGTCGCCGAGGTCAAGGAGGGCGGCCCGACGGGCGACGCTCCGCGGTCGAGCGTCACGCCGTCCGGCCGGCTTCCGATGTCGGTACTTCCCGCGATCCAGACGAAAATCGACGGGCTTCCGGAGGTCGAGTGGGGCATCTCGAAGGTCGAGACCTTCAAGGTCGGCGACGGTGCGAACAAAGAATTGGTTCTGACCACCTCGCCCGAACGGTTGGCGGACCCGTTCCGGAATTGGCTCGGCGGCGGGAATACTCCGAAGGGCGGGACGCTGTATTTCCTCAACTGCCACTTGCAAATCGGCTTCCGCTATCGCTTCACGGGTCTACGGGTGCGGACGGTCGCGCCAGCTCTTTCTCTCAACTACTCGCCCACGCCGGCCACCATCCGCCTGACGTATACCAGCATCCGGTTCTGAACCGGGAGCGGGCACGCGGCGAGGGCCGTCGGCATTGATCGACCGCTACCCCCACAACTCCTCGATCGGGGTGCCGGACGGCAGCACCGGGTGCGGGCGGCCGGTGTTGTCCGGGTAGTTCACCTTCACGTCCACGCCGAGGTGTTTGTACACCGTCGCCAGCATGTCCTGCGGGGTCTTCGGGGCCGACTTCGGGAACGCCCCCTTCGCGTCCGACTCGCCCACCACCCGCCCGCCCCGCACCGGCCCGCCGGCCACCGCCGCGCTGAACACGTTCGGGTAGTGGTCCCGCCCGGCGTCGGCGTTCACCTTCGGGGTGCGGCCGAACTCGCCCCACGCCAGCACCAGGGTGGTGTCCAGCAGCCCGCGGTCGTCAAGGTCGTCCAACAGGGCGGTGTACGCCTTGTCCCACCGCGGCAGGAACCCGTCCCGCAGCGACTCGAACCCCTTCACGTGCGTGTCCCACCACCGCAGATCGACGGTGACGAGCCGTACCCCGGCCTCCACCAGCCGGCGGGCCAGGAGCATCCGCTGCGCCCAGTTCGGGCAGCCGCACCGGTTCGACGCCTTCGGGTCGTAAGCCGGGGTGAACCCGTACCGCTCCCGCAGCTTCGGCGGCTCCTTGTCCAGGTCGAACGCCTCCCGCGCCGCACTCGAAGTGAGGATGTCCCACGCCCGCTGCTGGAACTTATCCGCCGCGGCCATCTGCCCGGACTGGTCGATGTCCCGGCGGACGGTGTCGAAGTCCGCGAGCAGCGCCCGCCGGTCGCCGATCTTCTCCAGCGTGACGCCGGCGGCCGGGCTGAAGTTCGGCAGCTTGAACGGGCCGGCACTCGCCGGGTCGGCCTGCGTCTCGAACGGCTTGTGCGCCACCCCCAGGTACGCCGCCCCCGCCCCCGGCACCTGCCGCGGGATCATCACGTAGCTCGGCAGCGTCGGCGACAGGTGGCCGAGTTGCTTCGACACCACTGAGCCGAGCGACGGGTAGATGTTCTCGTCCGGGTTCGGGCCGGGGCCGTACCCGGTGAAGCAGATCTGGTC
>CANJKY010000020.1 GCA_947474875.1 Gemmataceae bacterium | reverse complement strand
CCGCGACGAGCTAAACGTGAAGGTGGTGGTAGCCGACCCGCCGTCACTCCCGCCACTGCTCGCGGCCACCGCCAAGTTCAACGGCAAGACGGCGAACGCCAAGCTCGGGGCGAAGAAGAAGGACGCCGAGGCGGAGTTGGCGAAGCGGGACGCCCGCGAACTGGCGAAGCAACTCCGCGCCGGGCCGGTCGAGTTCGCCGGCATCCCGCTGGATGCGAACGACGTGCAGATCGAATACGTCGCGGCTCAGCCTGGGTACGCCGGCACCGCCGACGGTCGCGGGCGGGAAGGGGTGGTCGCCACCACCATCACCGAGGGGTTGAAGCTGGAGGGCGTCGCCCGGAACATCGTGCGGCTGGTGAACACCGCCCGTAAGGACGCCAACCTGGACATCGCCGACGCCATCACCCTGCACCTGGGCACGTCGGCCGAGTTGCTGGCGAAAGCGATCGCCGCCCACCGCGACACCATCGCCACTGAAGTGCAAGCGAGCCAGTGGAGCGAGACGCCGCTGGGGAATGGCACCTTCCGCAGCGAGGTGAAGGTGGACGGCCATCCGCTAGTGATCGAATTTCGGAAGTAGATCGTGTTCTGCTCGCTCCGCGAGCGGTCTTGTGAATCCGCTCGCGGAGCGAGCAGAACACGTGATACCATCGGGGGTGAGGTCGATCACCTGCGGAGGGTACGACATGGGCGGGGCATTCGGCCGGACTCTCGGGCGGCAGGTGCTGGGTCTGGTTGCCGTCCTGCTCGGCATCGGGCTGTTCACCTTCGGCTACTGGATGGCGTTCGGGGTGACGCCGCTGACGGTGTACCGGTCGAACTCCGTCGAGCGACTCACGCTGCTGGCGGATGCGATCCGGGCCGCGTACTTTCTGCTCGGCGGGTACGCCCTGTACGCCACCGGCTCGTACCTGTTCTACAGCCTCACCCGCACCCCCAAGGTGAAAGCGAAGCCGACCGAGCCGGCCGCCGTAGGGAACGTGGTGATCAAAATCCGGTGCCTGACCTGCCGCCAGTTGAACCAGGAGTACGCAACTTTCTGCCAGCAGTGCGGGCAGGCGGTCTGACCGCTCACCCCGCGGCCGGCGGGTTCGGCCCGCCGAACACCTTCGCCACCGCCTCCAGCAGCCGCTCGGTGGCGAACGGCTTCCGCAGGTAGTCCACCACCCCCAGGAACTCGGCGTACGCCTTGTGCCGGCTGCCCTCGTTCGCCGTGATCATGATGAACGGGGGGGCGTCCGGCTTGTCCTTGAAGTGCTCCAGCACCGGGTATCCGCCCATCCGGTGCATCATCATGTCCAGGATCACCAGGTCCGGCTTCAGGCTCTGGATGGTGTTCTTCCCCTGCACCCCGTCGTGCGCGGTCACCACCCGGAACCCCTGGCGTTCGAGCACCAGCCGCAGCCCGTCCACCAGCTCGCGGTCGTCGTCCACGATGAGAATGGTCTTCTGATCGGACATGGGAGAACCTCGGCGGGCATAACCCACCCATCATAGCAACTCCCCCGGCTGCCTCCACCTCCCCGCCTACCGACATTTACTGTACTAATTTTCATAGTGATAATCAGTGAAGATTGGCCGAGTCGGCCGGTCTCACGGGGGAAGTTGTCATGAGCGCGAACCGAATTGGGTGCGGGCTGGGGCTGATCGCCCTGGCGGTCGGGGTGCCGCTGATCGCCGGGCCGGTGAAAGACCCGCCGGCCCACTTGGATGCCGAGCGGACGAAGGCGGTGATGCGCATCCCGGAAGGCGACTTCCGCCCGCGGAAGAAGGTGTTCGCCGCGGCCGTGCCGGAGGAGCGGCTGGGGTGGGGGCTGGGCGAGAACGGGGTGCGGGCTGAGGCGGCGTGGGCGGTCACCAAGGGGAAGGGGGTGCGGGTGGCGATCCTGGACACGGGCATCGACGCCGACCACCCGGAGCTGAAGGGGCAAATCCTGGCGTCGAAGGACTTCACCGGCAGCCGGTTCGGGGCGAAGGACGCGGTCGGGCACGGCACCCACTGCGCCGGCATCGTGGCCATGAAGCAGGACGGCAAGGGGTACGTCGGGGTGGCACCGGGGTGCGGCATCCTGAACGGCAAGGTGCTGGCGGACGACGGCACCGGCGACTTCAACTGGCTGGCGGCGGGCATCGACTGGGCGGTGGAGCAGAAGGCGGACGTGATCTCGATGAGCCTGGGCGGCGGGCCGGACGGCACTCCGCCGGAGCGGTTCATGCCGAACCTGCGGGCGGCCATCCGCCGGGCGACCGACGCCGGGGTGATCGTGCTGGCGGCGGCGGGCAACGACGGGCCGGGGGCGAACACCGTCGGCTACCCCGGCCGGTACCCGGAGGTGGTGGCGGTGGCGGCGTCGGACGTGAGCCGGCACATCACCAACTTCAGCAGCCGCGGGTCGGAGGTGGACGTGGCGGCGCCCGGCGACAACGTGGTCAGCAGCATCCCGAACGGGCAGTTTGCCGAGTGGGACGGAACGAGCATGGCCACGCCGATGGCGGCAGGGGTGGCGGCGCTGTACGTGGCCGACTGCCGGGCGAACGGGCGGACGCCCACCCCGGCCGACTTCCGCAAGCGGATCGAGACGACCAGTTCCACACGCGCGAAGGTGCCGAACCCGAACTCCGGGTGGGGGCTGATCCAGGCGCCGGGGTTCGTGTCCGCAACGCCGACCGAGTCCAAGACGCTGGAGTTCGGCCGGGCGGACTTCACCGCGGACGCGTGGGGCCGGCTGCTCCACCAGGCACCCGGCACAGCCGGGCTGACGCTGGAGTTCCGCGGCGAGACGCTGCTCAAGGCCGGGCTGACGAAGTGAGCGTGGCCCTCACTTCCCCTGCGGGTACAGGAACGTCCGCTCGATGAACGACGTGTCCACCTTACCCTCGATGAACGCCTGGGTGTTGAAGATCTGCTGGTGCAGGGGGATCGTCGTCTGGATGCCCTCAACCACGAACTCGCGGAGCGCCCGCCGCATGGTGGCGAGCGCCTCCGCCCGCGTCGGCTGGAACACCAGCAGTTTGGCCACCATGCTGTCGTAGTTGGGCGGCACCCGGTAGCCGGGGACGACGTGCGTGTCCAACCGCACGCCCGGCCCGCCGGGGACCTGCCAGCGGGTGATGGTGCCGGCGCTCGGGCGGAAGTCCTTGGCCGGGTCCTCGGCGTTGATGCGGCACTCGATCGCGCACCCGCGGTGCTGGATGTCCCGCTGGCGGAACCCCAACTCTTCCCCGGCCGCGATGCGGATCTGTTGCTTGATGAGGTCGATGCCGGTGACGAGTTCCGTGACGGGGTGTTCCACTTGGATGCGGGCGTTCACCTCGATGAAGTAGAAGTTGTGGTCCTTGTCCAGCAGGAACTCGCAGGTGCCGGCGTTGTAGTACTCGGCTGCCTTCGCCATCCGCACGGCGGCGTCGCAGATGGCGTTCCGCACCTTGTCCGGCAGGTTCGGGGCGGCCGACTCCTCCACCAGTTTCTGGTGCCGGCGTTGCAGGCTGCAGTCCCGCTCGAACAGGTGAACCACGTTCCCGTGCTTGTCGGCCAGCAGTTGCACCTCGATGTGCCGCGGCTGCTCGATGTACTTCTCCAGGTACACGGAGCCGTCCTTGAACGCCGCCTCGGCCTCGATCTTCGCCTGGCTGAACCCCTTCACCAGTTCGGCCTCGTCGCGGGCCACCCGCATCCCTCGCCCGCCGCCGCCGGCCGCCGCCTTGATGAGCACCGGGAACCCGACCTGCTTGGCGAACCGGATGGCTTCTTCCTCGTTCGCTAGCAGGCCGTCGCTGCCGGGCACGATCGGCACCTTCGCCTTCTTCGCCAACTGCTTCGCCTTGTCCTTGTTCCCGACCGCGTCCATCGACTGCTCGGACGGGCCGATGAACTCGAACCCGCACTCGCGGACGATGTGGGCGAACTTCGAGTTCTCGGACAGGAACCCGAACCCGGGGTGGATGGCGTCCGCCTGGGCGATCTCGGCCGCGGCGATCAGCCGGTCGATCTTCAGGTAGCTGTCCACCGCCGGGCCGGGGCCGATGCAGATGGCCTGGTCGGCCAGCGCCAGGTACGGGGCGCCGCGGTCGGCCTCGGAGAACACCACCGCCGTCTCGATGCCCAGATCGCGGCAGGCGCGGATCACCCGCAGGGCGATCTCACCGCGGTTGGCCACAAGGACGCGCTGAAACATCGTTTGGCTGGGATTCGTGGAAGGGTGAATGTTAGCCTGTCGATTGACCCGATCAGTGTTCGGATTTCGGTGGCGGGCGGTAAGAGTTCCTGGCGTGGGTCAAGGCGTCGCGAACCGCCGGATCACGCATCGGGTAAACCCACAGGGCATAGTTGACCTGCCCGCTCGGCCGGAGTGGCTCGAACTTGGCAAACGGCTCCGGGCCGTACTCGAACCCCTGGATCAGTGATACGGATACGACCAGCCAATCGCACGAGAAGACGGCCGCCTCGCCGGCTCGCCAATCTGTTGCATCGATGCCATACGCCCGCGGATCGGCGGTACCGAAGTAGGCGAGGCACACGCTCCCCCCGCCCAATCTGACGATCTCGTCCGGGACGCCGGGCAGGCCTTGCCCCCAATCCAGGTTGGAATCGCCGAAGTATTTATGCCCTTCACCCGGCCCGCCGACCAGCGAGTTGAAGTAGCACAGGTAATTCGGGTGGATGCCGACGTTCGCCACCAACTGTCCTACAACCAGTCCCCCGATTGCCAGCGCCCGCCAGCGGAAATCTCTGCAGACATCGCCGACCGCGTCCGCCGCCAGCACTAGGAATAGTGGGTAGCACAACGCCATGTATCTCAGGCCGAGCGCCAACTTACTGTTGACACACACGGCGGTCAGCAAGGCGGCAGCCAGTACCCAAGTCCGCCGGGTCGTATCGAACCACCACCAACGCCACCGAGCAGCCAGACAGCCGCCGAGAAACAGCAACAGGACGAGTTCAGCGGGTGTGCATTTGCACGCGACGGCCAGGGGGAAGTAATACTTCGGTGCGGCAAGCGAATACCGGCCGAGAGTGTACGTCTCGTGCCCCCGGAGGCCGTGCGCGACTTGGCCTAAAAAGGTGTTCACCGACGCCGGTATCGGCACCGTCTCAAGCCAGTGTTTCAGCCGAGCCGCTTCCGGTGACGAGCCGAGTAGGCGGTTGAACGTGGGGTGCTCCAACCCCGGCTGGAGAAGCGGAGCGACGGTAAACCCGTACAGAGCCCAGTTGACGGTCATCGCCCACACGCCGAGAGCCGCCGCGTGCCCGACCCACACCCCCGCAGTTCGCAGTACCCGGCCTGCTCGCCCGCCGGAGCGATGATTCCGCCAGCACTCAAACGCCGGTGTCAGCGCGGCAACCGGTATTAGGAAGAACGCCGACTGTTTGCATGCGACGGCAACACCGATGGCGGTAGCCATGACCGCCCATCTCGTACGCGTCGGCCGTTCGGCGTGTCGGCACATGGCGACGACCCCAACCATCCCGAACAGGGCGAACGAAGCGTCGAAGGTCGCCACCGACGTGTGCGCGAGCAGGTTCGGGCTTAACGCGGCGAACAGCCCGATCCCGCCGCCCACGACAGGACCATTCCGCAGTGTCGTCCAAACGTAGAGCAAAATCACAAGGGGCACGCCAACGAGTAGGGTGTTTCCGATCCGCAGCAGCCGCATCTGCCACCGCCAAACGGGCGTGTCTTCGTCGGCCGGTCCATCCGTCAACGCGATAACCGGAAGGCCCATCAGTGCGATGGGCACCGGCGGATTCATCGGCCGGATGAACGTTTCGAACGACCCGGTGCGATACAGGGCATGAACCTGAGACAGGTGCAGTGGCTCGTCGTAGGTGGCGCTTGATGCGGCCTGGAACTGGTCGGCCTGCCAGACGAGCAGCGCAGACAGTGCGAGCGGCATGACCACCCAGACGAAGACCGCTCGGGCATACGGGCGAGACATCGTAACTCCTCCCGCTCGTACCCCGATCAGGAGGGATCGACCCGGAACAGCACCTCGCCGTACTCCACCGCCTGGGCGTTCTTCACGCACACCTCGGCGATGGTGCCGGCCACGTCGGCGGTCAGGTCGTTGAAGATCTTCATCGCCTCCAGCTTGCACACCACCGTCGCCGGCGTCACCTTGCTGCCGACGGACACGAAGTCCGGCTTGTCCGGGCTAGGCTTGGCGTAGAACGTGCCCACCATCGGCGACTTGATTTCGAGCAGGTTCTTGGCCGGCTTCGGCGGTTCGGCCGGGGCGGAGTTGGCCGCCGGGGTCGGGGCCGGCGGGGCCATCGGGTACGGCATCGGGCCGGGGACGAACGCGGCGGTCGGCACCGCCCCGCCCTTCCGCAGGCGGATCCGCTGCTCCCCGTCGGCCAGCGAGATCTCGCTCAGCTCGTGCTCGGCCATCAGGGCGATGAGGTGTTCGACCGTCTTCACGTCGAACGGGTGCGGCGGGAGGGTGTTGTCGGCTACCACGGCAGACCCCGGGTGGGTGCAAGGATTCCGGGAACGCCGACGGCGGCCCGAACCCGGATGGGGCGGGAGCCGCCGCGCGTCATCCGCTTATCCTATGGCCGCCGGGTCGTGCGGCAGGGTGGTCAGCCGGATCGCCCCCTCTTTCGTGATCAGATAGTCGTCCTCCAGTCGCACCCCGCCCCACCCCGCGATGTACACCCCCGGCTCGATGGTGACCACGTTCCCGGCCTCCAGCATGGCCTCGGTGTTCGGTCGTAGGAACGGCCCCTCGTGCGTGTCCAGCCCGATGCCGTGCCCCAGCCCGTGGGTGAAGTACCCGGACAGGTCTTCCCCCTTGTGCGTGTTCTTCGCCAGTGCCTTTCGGGCGGCCGCGTCCACGTCCTTCGCCTTCACCCCGGCCCGCAGTTCGGCCACCGCCGCCTCGTGCGCCGCCTTCACCGCCGCGTACACGAGGTCGAAGTTGTACCCCACCCGCTCCTGCTTAGTCTTGCGGAACGGGGCGGAGGCGAACGGGCTTTTCAGCGTGCGGGTGAGGTCCGACCGGTACCCCACGTCCGCCCCCCAGTCCACCAGTATCTTGCTGCCGTCGATCACCGGCCGGTCGGTCGGCGGGGCGTGCGGCAGCGCCCCGCGATCGCCCACCGCCACGATCGGGGCGAACGCCGACCGCTTCCCCCCGGCCCGGCGGATGAAGTGCTCCAGTTCGTCCGCCAGCTCCTTCTCCGTGTCCGTCTCGCGGATCATCGCGACGAACATCTTGAACGCGCGTTCGGCCACCCCGACCGCCACCCGGATCTGCTCCACCTCGCTCGGGTCTTTCAGCGCCCGCAGCGCCTCCACCCGCTCGCCCAACCCGGTGAACGTGGCCTTCGGGCACTTCTCTTTCAGCCCCTCCAGCACCGCCAGGGTGACGTGTCCGGCTTCCACCCCGGCCGTCTTCGCCCCGGTTTTGGTGAGCACCTCGGCGGTGGCCTCGGCGGCCGTCTTGGTGAGCGGGCGGATGTGAGCGTCCAGGTCCGGGCACTCCTCCTTGATCTGCTCCTCGTACCGGGCGTCGGACACGAGGATGGCGTGTTTGGCGGTGAGCACCAGCGCCCCGCTCGACCCGGTGAACCCGGTCAGGTAGAACACGTTGGCCGGGGCGGTGACGAGCAGGGCGTCCACCCCGTCCGCCTTCAGCGTGCGGAGCAGGTTAGCCCGCCGGTTGGTTTGATAGTTCATGGTGAGGAGGTGGCAGTGGGGTGGGAGCGATAATCTGATCGCTGACAAACATTGGATTAATGAGTGTAACCCTACGCGCGTGTGTTGTCACGGCGTGTTCGCACGGAATTCCCCGAAACCTGACACGGCGGCGGGCGGCGTCACCGCGAATACGGTCACGACCCGAACTCCACTGACACCGGAGTGTCAATGCTGCCAATGGTGCTCGACCTCCGCGGGCGGACGGTGCTGGTCGTCGGGGCCGGCCGGGTGGGACGTCGGAAGGCGGTCGCGGTGGTCGAGGCCGGCGGGCGGGTGCGGCTGGTCGATCCCGAACCGACCTGCGCGTCGGACGACCACCCGCTCGTCGACCGCCTCGTCGAGCCATACTCACCTGCCCACCTGGACGAGGTCGCACTCGCGTTCGCGTGCGCCACCGCGGAAGTGAACACGACCGTAGTGGCGGACGCCCGCGCCCGCGGGGTGTGGGTATGCGACGCGGCTGACGCGACCCGCGGCGACTTCCAACTGCCCAGCGTGGTGCGGCGTGGCGAACTCACGATCGCCGTGTCCACCGGCGGGGCGGCGCCAGCGCTCGCCGCCCGCATCACCGACGAACTCGCCGGGCGGTACGACGACGCCTACGCCGAATGGGTGCGGGTGCTGGCCGCAGTGCGACCGGCGGTGTTGAACGAGGTGCCCGACCCGGCGGTCCGCCGCCGACTCCTCCGCGGGTTCGCCGATCCGATTTGGCTTGAGCGAATCCGCACCGCCGGCCCGGATGTCGTGTTGGCGGAGATGCTGCAGCGGGTCGCCGCAGTATAATTGTCGGCACCGCCGTGAGACCGCACCGCCGATGTCCGACACGCTGAGCCGCGTCTCCACCACCTGCTTCGGGCTGAGCTACCTGCTCGCGTTCCTGATCGAGTTGGCCCGCGCCCGCTGGCCGCTGCCATCGCTCCGCACCGTCGGCCTGATCCTCGGCGGGGCCGGGCTGTTCGCGCACACCGTGTTCCTGGTCGTCCGCCAGCCCACCCCGGCCGCCGCTTATGGTGGCACCCTCGCCCTCGCCTGGGTGCTGGCCGTGTTCTACCTGTACGGGGCCGTCCACCACCGCCGGCAGGCGTGGGCGGTGTTCGTTCTGCCGCTGGTGCTCGGCCTCGTCGGTCTGGCCGTGTTCGCCGTTTCAACGGACTACGCGCTGGCGTTCGACCACACCCGCGTGTGGGGGGCGGTGCATGGCGTCCTCGTGCTGTTGGCGGCCGTGGGGGTGAGCGTGGGGTGTGTGGCGAGCGTCATGTACCTGATCCAGGCGCGGCGGCTGCGGCTGAAGCGGGACCCGCTGGGCGGGCTGACCATGCTCAGCCTGGAACGGTTGGAGGCGATGAACCGGCGGGCGGTGAACGCCGCCTTCCCGCTCCTCACCCTCGGGCTGCTGCTCGGGTCGGTGCTGCTGCGGCAGTACCACGGGGCGGCGGAGAACTGGCTCAGCCTGAAGGTGCTGGGCACGGTCGGCCTGTGGGCGGTGTTCGCCGTGCTGCTGTACCTGCGGTACGCCGCCCACGTGCCCGGCCGCCGGCTGGCGTGGCTGACCATCGCCGCGTTCGGGGTGATGCTGGTCACGCTGGTGGCGGCGCACCCGTTCGCCGGCGGCAGCCCGGAGGCTTCGCCATGAACCTCCGGGTGATCGGGTGCAACTTCCGCACGGCAGCGGTGGACCTCCGCGAGCGGCTGGCGTTCGACGACGCCAAGCGGCAGGCGGCGCTGGCCGAGTTGTCCGCCCGGTTCGGCGCCGAGTGCGCCATCTTGTCCACATGTAACCGGGTCGAACTGTATGTCGGCCGCCAGCCGCACGAGCAGCCGTTCGACCTGGAACTCGCCGCCGAGTTCCTGGGCGAAGTCCACCGCACCCCCGCCACCGCCGTCCGCCCGCTGCTGTACGAACACGCCGACGAACACGCCGTCCGCCACCTCACCCGCGTGGCCGCCAGCCTGGACAGCCTGATCGTCGGCGAGGGGCAGATCGCCGGGCAGGTGAAGCAGACGTTCGACTCGGCGAAGGCCGCCGGCACCACCGGCCCGCTGCTGAACGCCCTGTTCCCGCACGTGCTGCGGGCGGCCAAGCGGGTCCGCACCGAGACCGGCATCGCCCGCGGGCACGTGTCCGTGTCCAGCGTAGCCGTCGATTACGTGCGGCAGGTGTTCGACCACTTCGGCGATAAGACGGTGCTGGTGATCGGTGCCGGCAAGATGGCCCGGCTGACGCTCAAGCACCTGGAGGCGCTGAAGCCGCAGCGCATCCTGGTGACCAACCGCAGCCCGGCGAAAGCGGCCGAAGTGGCCGGGCAGTGCGGCGGCACCGCCGTGCCGTGGGAGCAACTGGACGACGCGCTGGCGAAGGCCGACATCGCGCTCAGCACCACAGGCGCCCCCGAGCCGATCATGCCGCGGGAGAGGTACGAGCGGCACGTCGCCCCGAAGCGAACCGGCGGCACGCTGGTGGTGCTGGACATCGCCGTCCCGCGCGACTTCGACCCGGCCATCCACGACGGCGACGCGGTGTGCGTGTTCAACATCGACGACCTGACGCGGGTGCGGGAGCAGACGCTGGCCGGGCGGCGGAAGCACATCGCCCCGGCCGAGGGGATCGTGGACGCGGAGGTGCGGCGGTTCGTGGCCGACTGGCAGCGGCGGAAGAGCGGGCCGGTCATCCACCAGCTCCGCACCGAGGTGGACCGAGTGCGGGCGGACGTGGTCGCCCCGCTGCTCGGCAAGCTGAACGGCAAGTTGTCGGACGCGGACCGGGCGTACATCGAGGGGGCGTTCCGCCTGTTCCAGAACCGGCTGCTGCACGGACCGATCGCGGCGATGCAGGCGGCCGACCCGGACGGCGACAGCAAGCGGCTGCTCGACGCCGTGCGGAAGCTGTTCGGGCTGACCTGACCGCGGCGGGTGGTGTGGGCGAGTGAGTCCGGCCAGTTAGTACACACCCTTCCGCGGACTCATGCCTAATTTCCGGTACGACACTTGTCGGCCAACGACTTACGGCGAATTCCACCTCACCCACGCACCGGCGGAACGACAGGAAAGCGCGGCACGGCGGCCACCCTTCCCGTTCGTCCGACGAATTCGTCCGCAGCCGGCGACAGCCCCTCGACACCGGTTCGCACATCGGTCATACTGACTGCCGACCCGCGGACGTGGCGACGACGATGATCTACACGCACGTGCTGAACGCCGGCGGGATGGGCGTTCGCAGCCCGGCCGACCGACTGCTCGGCGGGGTTGACGAGGTCGGCGCATAGTGCCGTATCGGGTGATAGGATGCGCCTGGGTGCAGGTGGACGTGACGGATTCCAGGCGATTCCGCCCATCGTGGGGCGAAGCGGCGCACGACCGGGCATCCCGCCCGACGCGCGCTAATACCAAGTTCGGCGGCGGAGGGCACGGGAGTGGACGGCTGGCGGCGTTACTTCCCGGCCGGCAGCCTCGACCCGCGGCCCGACCTGCACCGTTTCTCGGCCGAGTGGTTCGCCGATGCTTTGAGCCGTCTCGACGAGCTGCCCCTGCACCCGGCCGAACCGGATCAGCCGCTGGTCGTCCGGCTCCTGTGCCTGCCGACGTGGGCACCGGCCTGCTCCGTGCGGGCCGAGCCGTCCGGGCTGTTGTGGCGACTGGACGCCCGCGAGCTAGACGGCGAGGAGGCCGGGTTCGATTTGGGCCGGCTGGCCGTCCGGTCGGATCGGGTACTGGCCGCCGACGAGGCCGCCCGCCTGTCCGAGATGTGGGCGTACCTTCGGCTGTGGTCGGTCGGGCCGGACGCCCGCGAGGACGACGTGCTGGACGGCACGACGTACGTGCTGGAGGCGGCGGAGCGGGGCCGGTATCATGTCGCCCACCGGGCCGAGCCGGAGTGGGGCGACACGTTCGGGGAGTTCGCCGACCTGCTGGTCAGTCTGGCGGGCTTGGCACCCCGGTAGCAAAGGCACGCCGAACCAGGTAGCGTGTTGTCAAGTGGCGATTCGTGACGACCAATTGGGGTCGAAGGGGGCTCGGTTCTTGAGCACCCCGTAGCAGATCATCACCAGTTTCCGCATGCACGCGCCCACCGCCTGCATCTTGGGTTTGCCGGCCGCCACCAGCCGCTCGAAGAAGCCGGCGAGGACGGGGTTGAACCGGACGGCGGTGAGGGTCGGCAGGTACAGGGCCTTCCGCAGCCGGGCGTTCCCCGACTTGCTCAGCCGGGTCCGCCCGCGGACGCTCGCCCCGCTCTTGAACTCCCGCGGGGACCGCCCGCAGTACGCGGCCGCGACCTCCCCCGGCGTCGTGGTACAATACCGCCCGGAGGTCCCGTCATGCCGCTCCGCGACCACTTCCGCCTGCCGGTGAGCAAGCGCACCTCGTGGGAGATGCTCCACGGCATGTGGCCGGCGGCGATCGTCCAGCAGCTCCGCAACTCGCTTCCGCCGGGGTACACGGCCGGGCCGCGGGTCCACCTCGGCACCTTCTACGAGATCGACGTGTCCGCCTACGAATCGGACGAGGCCCGACCCACACCCGGCTGGAATGCCGGCGGTGGCGGGGCGGCGGTCGCCGCGTGGGCGACGGCCGAGCCGAGCGTGGCCGTCGAGGTGGAACCGGACGAGGAGTACGAGTACGCGGTCCACGTGTACGACGCCGAGCGGGAGCAGACGCTGGTGGCGGCCGTTGAGATCGTCAGCCCGGCGAACAAGGACCGGCCGGAGAAGCGGAACAGCTTCGTCGCCAAGTGCGCCGCCCTGCTGCGGGCCGGGGTGTCGGTGTGCGTGGTGGACCTGGTGACGGTGCGGCAGTTCAACCTGTACACGCAACTGATGGCGTTCATCGGGCAGGGCACCGCCGACCGGATGAGCGCGGACCCACCGCCCACCTACGCCGCCGCGTGCCGGTGGGGGAAACGGGGGGAGAAGTCCCGGCTGGAGACGTGGTCGCACGTCATGACCGTCGGCCAGCCGCTGCCGACCCTGCCGCTGTGGTTGAGCGAAACCCAGGTCGTGTCGCTGGACCTGGAGCGGAGCTACGAGCAGGCGTGCCACGATCTGTGGATCACCTGAGTAGCCCCGCCCCGCTCGCAGGGGTCAGCGGATCACCTTGCGGCTGAAGGCGACGATGAACAGGCCGAACAGCAGGGTGCCCATCAGCGACTCCACCATCACCGGCACGTTCATCCACCCCTGCGCGATCTCGCGGATGCCGCCCATCCCCGAGGTGAACACGCTCACGCTGGTGGTCAGCCCGATCATCACCCGGTTGGCCGGGTTCAGCTTGGCCGCCGCCGCGTCCTCCCCGGCAGCCGGCGGGAACGGCAGCTTCTCGGCGTAGAACATGTCCACGTTCACCGCGTACACGGCGGCGAACCCGAGGATGATGACCGCCGCCATCCGCACCGCCCGCCCGGGGTGGGTGCCGTACCCGCACCCGACGTCCAGGAACAGCCAGTCGGCGAACCGCCGCAGCTTGGTCCACGGCCGCGCCCAGCTCGTCTTCTTCGCCCGCCGCTGGTTCACCTTGAACCGGTAGAACGCCCAGTCCTCGTGGTCGTACCGGTGCTGGTGCTGGTAGCACTTCTTCAGGGTGCCGTACTCGTGCATGGCGGCGGCGTGGTCGCCGGTGGTCTCGCTGTGCAGCCGCCCGGCCACCTGTTCCGGGGTCACCAGGAT
>CANJKY010000019.1 GCA_947474875.1 Gemmataceae bacterium | reverse complement strand
GTCGATCTCGACGGGCGTCAGGTGCGGGGCGACCGGGATCTGGGTCATGAGGTGTACCTCCTCCCCATCATACCCGGTTACGGTTCAACCCGATTTGGTATGACGGGCCGGGAGAGACAAACCCGGTATGGATGATCGGCGGTCTTCGGCGGCCCGGATTCGCCGACCGCGGCCAGATGGCGGACGTCCTCCCGATTACGGTGGGCGGGGTTACTCGGCCATCGATTCCGGGTCAGACGTTCCAGGTGCGGCCGAAGGTTGAGGATGCTTGGAGCGGAATCCCGCAGACTCCGTTCTCGGCTGGTCTGCCGACCGCGTTCTTCGACGGCAGCGTGCGGACCATCTCTCCGACGGTGGACCCGTCCGCGTTCTGGGGGGCGGTTACCCCGGCGGGCGGGGAGGTGCCCGGCGATCTGTGATTATTCGACGGGCCGGTTCCGGAAACCACTGAGACCGGCCCACTCACCCCTTCGCCGCCAGTGCCTCCACCTGGTCCAGTTGCTTCCGCTGGCCGATGGCCACCAGCGTCGCGCCGGCTTCGATCAGCACGTCCCCCTGCGGGCTGTACAGCACGTCGCCGGTCGGCCGCACGATCCCGACCACGATCACCCCGTACTCGCGGCTGAGCCGCGAGTCCCGCAGCAGCACCCCGGCCAGCCGGCTGCCGGCCTCCACCTTCACCTCTTCCAGTTGCAGGTCGAGGAACTCCGGGCGGGTGGCCATCTCCATGAAGTGCAGCACGCTCGGCCGCAGCACCGCCTGCACCGCCCGGTGCCCGCCGGCCAGGTACGGGGAGATCACCTTGTTCGCCCCCACCTTCCGCAGCTTGGCCTCGGCCTCCTCCTCCTCGGCGCGGGCCACGATCAGCAGCGACGGGTTGAGCAGGCGGGCACTCAGGGTGATGTACAGGTTGTCCGCGTCCGACCCGACGACGGTGATGAGCGCCTTCGCCCGGTCGATGCCGGCTTTCCGCAGCCCCTCGTCCTCGGTGGCGTCGCCCTGCAGCCGCAGCCCGTGGTAGTACGGCCAGTCGACCGGCGGGGGGAACTTGTCGATCACCACGAACTTCCGCTTCTGCCGCTCCAACTCGTCGCACACGATCTTGCCCATGCGGCCGAACCCGCACACGATCAGGTGCCCGGCCAGGTGCTTGAGCGCGTCCTCCATCCGCTCCCTCCCGAGCAGTTCCCGCACCTCGCCGGTCACCACGCTGCGGATGACCTCGGTGGCGATGTAGAACAGGGTGAAGATGCCGCCCAGCGCCAGGAACATGGTGAACACCCGGCCGGGCCGGGACAGCGGCTCGGGGATCTCCCCGTACCCCAGCGTGGTGAGGGTGATGACGGTCATGTACAGGCCGTCGAACCACGTCCACTTCTCGCCCTCGATGAGCGGGTAGCCGACGCTGCCGACCAGCATGATGGTGAGCGGCACCGTCAGCATCCGCCGCGTCCGCCGCGGCAGCAGGTGACGGAACGTGCGGAGCGGCCACCCCGCCCACCGCCGCAGCCGGCGGTGGCTCATGGCCCGCCCCCGGCCAGCCTGGTCAAAGCGGCGTCACACCGGTCGAGGTGCTGGGCCTTCCGCTTGTCACTCGTGAACTGCCCCTGTGTCTCGACCCACTCACGGGTCTGCTCGACGCCCCGCCGCAGGGCGGCGACCGCGGCCGGGTGCGGGGTCGGGGCGCCGACCACCACCGGGGAGGTGTGCGCGAACGCCGGCTGATCCGGGAAGAGGACGGAGCCGCCCCCGCCGACCGCCCTGGCGCTGAACCAGTGGTGTGGCGGGTGGTCGAGTTCGAGTGCGGCGGCGTACCGCTGGCCGGGGGTGGCCGGGGCGGTGCCGATGACCTGTCCGTTCGCCATCACTTCGAGCTTGTCGAACGGGGTGACAGACTCGGCGGAGGCGGTGATGTGGGGGCCATCCACGGCGAAGCGGAGGAGCGGACCGTTGGTCACAAACGGTGTGCCCGTCACCCCTTGGGGCGAGTACGTTCGTACCGCCCCGACCACTCCGCGGTTGCTGTCCTTCCCACTACTGCCGACCAGCGGCACCGGGAACCCGGCGTTCCACAGGTGGTACAGCCAGGGCAAAAACGGTTTCGTCCGCGGGCCGGCGTCGAACTCGAGCGCGTCGATCTTCCCCAGAATCAGCGCGACCAGCGCTTCACCACCGGTGAAGCCGTCGCGGAAGGCGTTGCACCACAACACCTTGCCGCCCTTGCGGTGGCACTGGTCGGCCCAGTCGCACAGGCTCCAGTCGTCCGGCCCCTCCGCCCCGCCGAACGCCAGCGGGTAAACGACGCGGTGGCAGTTGAGCAGGCCGAGCGAGCCGAGTGTGGGGTGCGTGTTCAGCGTGTTGACGAATATCCGCCGGCCGGCCGCCTCCAGCGCCGCGGTCTGCCCGCTAAACGCCGTCAGGCCAGGCAGTTGCGGATAGGTGTTGCCGTCGATGGCAGACAGGGCGTAGTGGACACGGGCGAGGATGTGGACCTCGTCTACGTCTTCCGCGGCCGCTTCGAGCAGAGCCGCGTGCGGGGCCAAGAAGTGGCAGCGGTGGTCCGTTCGTAACCACCCGTCCGCACGCCAGTTACACCAGCGAGCCATCTCGAACCGCAGGGCCATCTGCCCCGGCCCGAGTGTGACGGTGCGGTCGAGCGGTTGCCACTCCGGCCCGTGAATCGCCTGAATTCGTAGGGGTATTTCGGCCGGCAGGGCGATCTCGCACGAGCCATCGATGTGGGCAAAGTTGTCCCGGCCAAGCCGGATGCTGCCGCCCATATCCTCGCCGGTGCCGCACGCGAACACGGCTAGCCGGCCGAGCGGGGCATAATACCTTCCGGCAGCGTCGGTTACGCGGAGGCGAACGGGGAGCGGCTTCTTCGTGGCGGGGTCGGCGATGCGGAGGTGGACGGTCAGCATGGCGGCCTATTTCGGCGCACCCACCGACGGGGCGGGAGCAGGGGCAGCCGGGGCAGGCACGGGCGCCGGCTTCTTGCGGCGGAACCACGGGGACGAGATCAGGAAATACACGAACATGATCACCGCAAACCCTGCCGCCGCATAGGGTCCCAGCCGCGGGTACGATGACAGTACGAACAAGGCTACGCCCAGCCCGCCCAGGAATCCGCCGAACCGCACCACCCACCCGACCGCCTCGCGGAGGATCAGATCCCAGCGGTCGTGCCGGGTGGCGCTGTACACCAGGCTGACCGCAATGAGCAAGAACGGCAGGTGGGCGTAAATCGTCCAGTCGATGACCGGCGGGTTCATTTCGCACCCCCTGGCGTGGGGGCGGCGTCCGCGTCTTCCCGCACCATCGGCCCGGCCAGGGCGTCGTAGATGACCAGCACGTTCAGCGCGCCGGCGATGACGGTGAACACCCAGCCCAGGTCCCAGGTCTTGTTCCCATCCCGTTGTAGATCATTAAGATGCGTCTCGGACGGGGCTTGCATGTACTTGCCGAACACCCGGTGCGGCTTCGGGTCCCAGTCGCCGTCGTCCCGCGCCGGGCTGGGGATGGGTTCAGTGCTGGCGTACTGCAACACCGCCGGCCACGCCGCCACCCCGATCCAGAACTGGCCGATGAACTCCTTGCGGTAGTTCAGGTCCTTGAACAGGCCGGGAAGTTCGCCCACCCGCGGCACCTGCACCTCTGGCAGGTTCTTGGTGTCGGCCAACCACACGTTCTGCCACTGCCCGAGCCGCAGCCCGTAGAAGAACAGCCCGTACAGGCAGACGAAGTACAGAACCCCTTTGCCGATGCGACCTTGCATCACCTGACCGAGGCCGGGCACGAGGTAGGTGAGGAAGGCGGCGAGCGGGTCGAGCTTCCGCGGCGGGGGCTGCATCAGGCGGGTCTCGACGGGCGGCTGGAGCGGGTACGAGCGGTTCGCCGCAGCAGGCGTCAGATTTGCCGCAGCCCCGGAATTATAGACCGCCGGCCGATCGCGGCCAGGAAACCCACCCCTTCCCACGGGCCGCCCAATACCCGGCCGCCGCCAGCAGCAACAGCCCGGCCCAGCCGAGCAGTGTTTTTATCCATGGGGTGGTGAGCAACCGGCCGAGCGGCCCGAACCAGCTCAGCACGTACTCGATCACCGCGTTTATCGCCGCCACCGGCCACAGCAGCACCGGCAGCCGGTCCGCGGGTTCCGGCTCGGTCGTCGGTTGTTCGGCTATCGGCGGCGGGTCGAGGAACGGGTTCACCTCGGCGAAGTTCATCCGCCCGAACGCCGACGGCACGTCGATCTCCCGCATCGGTGGCGGGGCCTCGTCTCGCGGGTCGAACCCGTGGGGCAGGGCCGGCGCGTCCACCCCGCGGAGGGTGCCGGTGTCGGCCGGCGGGGGTTCCTCAGCCGGGGCGTACAGCCGTGGAATGACCGATTCGGCCGGGCGGATGGCAGGCACCGAGGGCAGATGAGTCGGCGGCGAAGCCGCGGCCGGGTGATCCGCCCGCCAGCCGACGGCCGGCTGCGACCGCGGGGCCGGCGGGTCCGGGAGTTCGGGGAGAGGCGGCGGGGGCGGGAACGCGACCGCCGGCTCGGGCTTGTTCAGCGGCAGGGCGAGCATCCGCTGGAGCAGCACGTCCAGTTCGTCGAGCTGCTGGCGGGTGAGGTCGTTCGGGCTGGGCGCGGTAGCCATGCGCGATTCCTTGCGCGTCCGGACGGAATCCATCCGCTGTATGGTACGTCAACCCAGGTGTCCGGCGGAAGGCCAATGTTCCTGTCCACCACCACATCAGGTCTGGCCCGAACTTTGCCGCTCCCGCAGGTCGCGGCGAAGGGGAGACCGTCTCACGCACGCTCAAACCGGGTTCGCCATTGACGGTGCGAGACGGCGGTGCTCACAATACTGGCGGCGTGGGTGCGGCCCTTCCGCACCCCCACCCGGTCGCTCGCCGGCGGCACAGGGCCGTTCGCGCGCGGCCACCGGCCGAGCTGCACGGCCGCGTCAGCAACGTCACAGGACCGATTCTCATGCGTCTGCTCCGACTCGGACTGCTCGCCCTGGCGGCGACCGTCCTCCCCTGCTCTCCCCTCTTCGCCGACGACCCGCCGGCCGCCGACAAACCCGCCGCCCCTCCGGCCGCCGACAAGCCTCCGCAGGGGCCGTATGTGGTGGTGGTCGGCGTGTCCGACACGGCCGACCCGACCATCCAGCCGCGGCCGACCGCCGACGCCGACGCCAAGGCGGTGTATGACCTGTTCGCCGACAAGAAGTACTTCGACGTAGACCCGGACCGGCTGGTGCTGCTCACCGCTAAGGAGGACGAGAAGCGGAAGGGGCGGAAGGCCACCCGTGAGAACATCGTCAAGGCGGTGCATGAAGCGGCGGCCAAGACGGGCAAGGACGACCTGCTCATCCTGGCGTTCTTCGGCCGCGGGGCGTCGAGCGGTGACTCCACCTGCTTCTTCGCCGCCGACAGCACGTTCAAGGAGCGGAGCAAGACCGGGGTGCTGGGCAGCGACTTGGAGGCGGAACTGAAGGCGGCCAAGCAGGCGCGGCTGATGTTCGTCATGGACGTGGCGTTCAAGGGGTTCGACGCCGGCAAGGAGACGGTGGTCGAACCGACCCTGCGGGACATCCTTGGCGGGGCGTTCGGCGGGGAGGAGAAGGGCGAGCTGCCCGCCCCGCACGACCGGGTGGTGATGCTGTCCACCATCCCCAGTTCGGACCCGCTGGCGAAGGGCGACCACGGCCTGTTCGCCGCCACCATGCTGGACGCCCTGAAGGGGAAAGCGGACGTGGAGGGGTACGAGCCGGACGGGGTGGTCACCATGGACGAGCTGACCAAGTACCTGGAGAAGGAGGTAGCCGACCAGGCGCGGGTGCTCGGCAAGACGACGAAGGAGAAGGAGGCCATCCCGTACATCGTCGGCGAGGAAACGTCCCACTTCGTCATCACCAAGAACCCGGCGGTGACGGCGGCGGTGGGCAAGCGGCTCGGGGCGCTGGCCGACCTGGAGAAGGACGGGAAGGTGTCGAAGGAGCTGGCGGCCGAGGGCCGGGGGCTGCTCGCCCGCATGCCCAAGCTGAAGGCCCAGCAGGACCTGCGGAAGAAGTTCCAGGCGGCCGCTGACGGCACCCTCAAGCCGGAGGAGCTGACCGCGGCGGTGGAGAAGGTCAAGGCCGACCTGGTGCTGCCGGAGAAGGACGCGGAGAAGTACGCCACCCGCGTGCTGTCAGCGGCCGGGGCGGTGGAGGCCCGGTACGTGAAGCCGACCAACCGCGGCGAACTGGTGGCGGCGGCCGTGCGGGGCATGTACCGGCGGCTGGAAGAGCCGGTCCCGCCGGCGGTGGAGGAACAGCTGAAGAACCCGAAAGAGTGGAAGCGGAGCAAGATGGAGGAGGTCCTCAAAGCCGGGCGGACGGCACTTGGCCGGCGGGAGGATCTGGAAGGCACCAAGGACGTGGACATCTCCATCCAGATGATGCTGGGCAGCCTGAACGACCCGTACACCACGTACTACGACAAAGAAGCGATCAAGAAGATGGAGAGCGGGCTGCGGGGCCAGTTCAGCGGGGTGGGCATCCAGATCCGCCGCGACCTGGTGAGCGACGCCCTGCTGGTGGCCACCCCGATCAAGGGCAGCCCAGCTTACAAGGCCGGCATCCAGGCGGGCGACCTGATCGTCGGCATCAAGCGGGACTCCGACCCGGAGGGGCGGCCGCTCACCTCCGACCAGCCGACCGAATTCTCCACCAAGGGGATGAAGACGGAGCAGGCGCTGGACATCATCCTGGGCAAGCCGGGGGTGCCGGTCACCCTGGTGGTCGACAGCTTCGGGGAGAAGAAGGAGTTGACCATCAAACGCGGGCGGGTGACGGTGGAGACGGTGCTCGGGTCGGTCCGCGGGAAGGACGACGAGTGGAGCTACTGGCTGGATGAGAAGGAGAAGATCGGGTACATCCAGCTGACCCAGTTCGCCCCGTCCACCGCCGGCGAGATGTACGCGATCGTGAAGGAGTTGAAGGAGAAGGGGATGAAGGGGCTGGTGCTCGACTTGCGGTTCAACCCGGGCGGGGTGCTGCAGGGGGCGGGGGCCATCTGTGCCATGTTCATCGACGACGGCAAGGTGGTGACCGTCCGCCCGCGGGAGGGGGTCGGCCCCGAAGACGTGCTGCGGGCGAGCATGTTCCGCCGGTTCACCGGGCCGGAGAAGTTCACCGACTTCCCGATGGCGGTGCTGGTGAACGGGCAGAGCGCGAGCGCGTCCGAGATCGTGTCCGCCTGCCTGCAAGACTACAACCGGGCGGTGGTGGTGGGCGAGCGGAGCTACGGCAAGGGGAGCGTGCAGACGGTGGAGTCGTTCCGCGCCACCGACGGCGAGATCAAGATGACCACCGCCCGGTACTTCCCGCCGCTCGACCGCAACATCGACAAGCTGAGCACCCCCGGCAAGCCGGAGGACGAGTGGGGGGTGAAGCCGAACAAGGGGTACGAGGTGAAGCTGTCCCGCGAGGACGCCCGCGACCTGGCGGAGAAGATCCGCGACCACGAGCTCATCCCCCGCAAGGACGGCAAGGGCGAGAAGAAGGAGAAGAAGGAGTTCAAGGACGTGCAACTGGACAAGGCCGTGGAATACATCCGCGACCAACTGAAGACGGCGAAGAAGTGACCGAATAGTCGAGCCGCGACCGGCAGGGAACAAGGCCTTCGACGTCCCACTCCCTGGCGGTCGCGGCATTCTGGCAATCTGCCTAAACCCGGCCGGTTGTACTACCTGTTCCGTCTGACGAAACCCGGCCTGTTAAACCACATGCGCCCCGGCGGAGTTTACCGCCGGGGTGTTTTCTTTCCGGGTTCCCCTTCGCTTCCCCGTCCGCGGATTCCAGAATTCATTCAAGTTGACACCCCGCACCCCGCCCGCCCGGTGCCGCCATGCCTCGCCTCCTCCAGCTCACCATCGCCGGCCTGATGCTGCTCGCCGCCGGGTGCCGCACCTGTGACGATCGTCCGGGACCGTTCAAACGACTCCGCCACGCTTTCGACCGGGACGACAATGCCCATGTCGCCCCGGCCAAGCCCGACACCGGCCCCCGGCTGAGTGACCCGTGCGCGCCGTGCGCCAGCGGCGTCCCCACCTACGCCGGCAACGTCCTCGGCGGCAGCTACGGTGGGACGGTGATCGGCGCCCCGATGGGGATGAGCAGCGGGCCGGTCATGGGCACCCCGATCTACCCGAGCGGGCCGGGCACGGTGCTCCCCCCGCCCGGCAGTTTCAGCCCGCGAGACAACGAACTGCCCGCCCCCGGCGGGTACAGCCAGCCCAACCCGGCCGACATGGGTCGGGTGAAGAGCCCACCGTCCGGTGGGCTGGCTGGGAAGTAGCGAACTGCTCTTCGCCGCGACCAGCGGGAGCGCGAATCCGCTCCCGCTGGTCGCGGCGAAGAGCAGTTCGCAGTCGGTACAATACACATTCCCCTGCCGGAAGGAGTCCGCCCGTGTCGTCACCCGCCCGTGATCTGCTGTCGGACCTCACCCCGGACCAGCGGGCGGCGGTCGAACACGGGGAAGGGCCGCTGCTCATCCTGGCCGGGGCCGGCTCCGGCAAGACCCGCGTCATCACCCGCCGCGTCGCCCACCTGCTCCAGTGCGGGGTGAAGCCGTGGAACATCCTGGCCATCACGTTCACCAACAAGGCCGCCGGCGAGATGAAGCAGCGGGTGGACGCGCTGGCCCCCGGCAACAAGGTGTGGATCAGCACGTTCCACAGCCTGGGCGCGCGGCTACTGCGGCAGTACGCGGACAAGTTGAACATCGACCGCAACTTCACCATCTACGACGTGGACGACCGCAACCGGCTGGTGAAGGACGCGCTCGACCGGTCGGGCATCGACAACGTGAAGTTCACCCCCGAGCGGCTGGCCGGCGCGATCAGCAAGGCGAAGAACGCGCTGCAAACCCCGAAGCAGTACGAACAGCAGGCCCGCGACTTCTTCACCCAGACGGCGGCGCGGGTGTACACCCTGTACGAGAAGGCGCTCCGCACCGCCAACGGCATGGACTTCGACGACCTGCTGTACCTGCCGGCTTTGGCACTCAAGCTGAACGAGGAGTTCCGGGCCGAACTGGACGCTCGGTTCAAGTACGTGCTCATCGACGAGTACCAGGACACCAACCAGGCGCAGTACGAGATCGCCCGCCGGTTGAGCCTGCACCACCCCAACCTGTGCGTGGTCGGCGACCCGGACCAGTGCCTGCTGCCGGGCACGCTGGTACAAACTCCAACCGGCCCGAAACGTATCGAAGATGTGAGGGATGGGGATGTGGTGCTGTCCGCGAGCGGATGGGGGAAAACGATTCCCCGGCCCGTTGAGAAGGTGATGGTCACGCCTCACACCGGCCGGATCATTCGCATTCAGGTCGAAGGCGGCATCACAGTCCGTGCCACTCCGAATCACGTCTGCTTCGCCCGGCTCCAGGCTGATCCAGACTACCACCACGTTTACCTGATGTGGAAACGCGGGAAGGGGTATCGACTCGGGACGACCCGCGGGGTCCGGGCGAGTAAAGACGGGGTGATCATGTCCGGACTACAGGTTCGCACGAACCAAGAGGTAGCGGACGCCATGTGGTTGGTGCGGACCTGTGAAACGAGCGAAGAAGCCCGGTACTACGAACACCTGTTTTCCGTGCGGTACGGCATCCCGACGATGGTGTTCTTCTGCCGCGGGCGGAACATGGGATGGGATCAGGAGCTGATCGATCGGCTGTATGTCGAGATCGACACTGCGGCGGGGGCGAAGCGGCTGATGGCCGATTTACTGATCGACCTGCGTTACCCACATCACCGACCCGGAGCAGTCGTCAGGGGCGACATTGCCCGGCGGCAGATTCAGTTCACCGTTTTCGGCGACCCGCGGCCGAAGCAGGGTGAGCGGTGGCACGAACACCGGGTGCAACTCATTACGTCCGGTCAGCCGCTGCGTGAGAAGGTGACAACCGCCGGACTGCCGGTGCGTGACGGCAATAAAGGCACTTGGCGGATCGAGACGTCGCGCAAAGGGTACGACGATGCGGTGACTCTCGCTGAGAGGATTGCATCCCACGATGAGTTCGATGTCATCTCGCGGGCGCGGCTGACGGAAGCGAAGGCATTCCCCTTCCTCCCGGCCTCACACATCCACCCTGGGATGGTCGTACCTGTCGAGATCAACGGTCGGATCGAAGAACGCCGCGTCCTGTCGGTGGCGTGGGAAGAATACTCAGGGCCGGTCTACGACCTATCGATTCCGGAGACGCGAAACTTCATCGCCAACGGCGTCGTCGTCCACAACTCCATCTACAAGTGGCGGGGGTCGGACATCCGCAACATCCTGGACTTCGAGCGGGACTTCCCGGCCGCCCGCGTCATCACCCTGGAGCAGAACTACCGCAGCACCAAGACCATCCTGCACGCCGCCAGCACCCTCATCGACCACAACAAGCAGCGGAAGAAGAAGACGCTGGTGACGGCCAACCCGGCCGGCGACCCGGTGCGGGTGCTCACCTTCGACAACGGGTTGGACGAGGCCGAGGGGGCTGTCCTCCGCATCAAGCAGGCGGTGGACGCAGGCCGGTTGCGGTACCGCGATCACGCCATCTTCCTCCGCATCAACGCCCTCACCCGCAGCCTGGAGTCGGCGTTCGTCAAGCACGGGGTGCCGTTCCAGATCGTGAAGGGGCTGGCGTTCTTCGAGCGGAAGGAGAACAAGGACATCCTGGCATACCTGCGGCTGCTGCTCAACCCGGCGGACACGGTGTGCTTCATGCGGGCGGTGAACGAGCCGGCCCGCGGCATCGGCAAGGTGAGCCTGGAGCGGCTGGTGAACTGGGCGAACGAGCACGAGATGACGCTGACCGCGGCGTGCGGGAACGTGGCACGCGTCCCGGAGATCAAGGGTAAGGCGGCGGCCGGCCTCCGCGAGTTCTACCGCCTGATGACCGAGCTGCGGGCGAAGATCGACCTGCCGCCGCACGAGGTCATCCGCGAGGTGCTGGACAAATCCGGGTACCGCAAGATGCTGGCCGAGACGGGCGACGAGGACGACGCCGACCGGCTGGCGAACATCGAGGAAATGATCACCGCCGCCAAGCAGTTCCACGACGAGGACAGCACCCGCACCCTGGCCGACTTCCTCGAACAGATCACCCTGGCGTCGGACGTGGACAGCTACAACGAGAAGGCGGACAGCGTGAGCGTGATGACCCTGCACGCGGCCAAGGGGCTGGAGTTCCCGGCGGTGTACATGCTGGCGTGCGAGCAGGGCATCCTGCCGCACAACCGCAGCATCGAGAGCGGCAAGGACGAGGAGTTGGAGGAGGAGCGGCGGCTGTGCTTCGTCGGCATGACGCGGGCGATGAAGGAGTTGTTCCTGTGCCACGCGCGGATGCGGGAGTTCCGCGGGCAAATCACCTACCAGATCCCGAGCATGTTCCTGGACGAACTGCCCCCGGACGTGGAGCGGCAGGACATCGCCGGCGGGAAGAACACCGCCCGCGCCGCCATCGACGAGTGGCGGAGCGGGTACCGCGCGGCCGGCGGCGGTCAGTGGGGCGGGCGAGGGCTGCCGCCGGTCAAGCCGACCATCCCGGCCGGCGACGGCACCGGGTATGCCGTCGGCCAGGTGGTGCAGCACGACGAGTACGGCATCGGCCAGATCACCGACGTGAGCGGGTTCGGCGCCCTGCGGCGGGTGAAGGTGCGGTTCCCGGCCGCCGGCGAGAAAACGTTCGTGGCCGACAAGGTGAAGATGCGGGTGGTCAAGCGGGGCGGGTAAAACTTTAGTAACTTTCTGCAAATTTCGGCTCGGGCGGTGAGCAGACCTTTGCTACAATCCCCACCTGATGGCGGGCGCCCGCCCGCTCCCGAAGGGGTCGGCCACTGGTTGGACACCTTCTCCACGTCCGCAGGATTTTTCGATGGCTATGAATCTGTACGTCGGCAACATGGCGTTCTCGACGACCGAAGACACACTCCGGGAGGCGTTCGGCCGGTTCGGCACCGTCACCAAGGTGCAAGTGATCATGGACCGGGACACCGGCCGCCCGCGGGGGTTCGCCTTCGTGGAGATGAGCGACGGCGGGGCGGAGGCCATCCAGGGCATGAACGGCACCCAACTGGACGGCCGCACGCTGACGGTGAACGAGGCCAAGCCGCGTGAGGGCGGCGGCGGTGGCGGCGGCCGGGGCGGGTACGGCGGCGGTGGCGGCGGCCGGCGTGGGGGCGGCGGCGGGTACGGCGGCGGTGGCGGCGGGTACGGCGGCGGTGGCGGCCGGTACTAACCGGGTATCGGTATCGGAACGAACACACGCCGTGTGCTGTCCGCGGACCAATCCGCGGGTGGCACACGGCGTGTCCGCGTTTTCACTCCACCTTGACACAACTACATAGACAGACTAAATAGATGGCATGGAACCCATCACCGGCGACGCCCTCCGCGGGCACCTGGACACGATGGTGCTGGCCGCTCTCGAAGCCGAGCCGGCGCACGGGTTCGAGATCCTCCGCCGGCTGACCGCCGCCGGCAGCGGGGCGCTGCGGCTGAAAGAGGGGTCGCTGTACCCGGCCCTGTACCGGATGGAGGACGCCGGGCTGATCGCCAGCGCGTGGGAGGACGAATCGGCTCCTCGCCGCGGGCCGCGGCGGCGGGTGTACCGGTTAACCGTCCGCGGGGGGAAGCGGCTGGCGGCCGGGCGGGTCGAGTGGCGGCAGTTCGTCCACGTCGTCGGGACCATCCTGGGGGCACCGGCATGAGCGAGTTCATGAAGCTGGTCGAGCGGGCGGTGCGGCCGGTGCTGGCCGGGCCGACGCGGAAGTTGCGGATGCGGGAGGAACTGCTCGCCCACCTGGAGGGGGTGTACGCGGAGGAACTCACCCGCCTGAGCGACGAGCCGGCGGCGCGGGCCGAGGCCGTCCGGCGGTTCGGCGACCCGGCTGTACTCACGGCCGACCTTCAACAGTCGGTGTCCTTCCGCGAGCGGTTGGACGGGCGGGTCAACCGGCTGTTCGGCGGGCGGCCGGGCGAACCCTCGGTGTGGACGGCCGGCCGGGCGGCCGGACTGGTGGCGGCTCTCATCGTCGGGTGGCTGCTCCTCACCCTGACGGCCACCGCCGTCCGCCGGCCGGACGACGGCTCCATCCCCACGGCCGGGCAACTGCTGCGGATGTTCGGCGCCCTGCTGGTGTTCGCCCCGCTCGCAGTGTTCCTACTCACCCTGCTGTTCGTCCGCATCCGCGACTCCCTGCACGGCACATCCGCCACTCCGCGGTCGTGGCGACGGGCGGTCGGGTTCGCGGCGCTGGCCTTCCTGGTGGTGCCACTGACTGGCACGGCGATCTACTGGCTCGGCGTGCCCGGGATGGGCGAGGTGGCGGCCGAACTGACCACCCCGCGGGCGGTGATGCTGTCGGCCGTGTACCACCTGGCGGTGCCGCTGCTGCTGCTGGGGTTCGCGTGGAAGACCGGCCCGACCGCCGCCCGCCACCGCGCCTGGGCCGCCCTCGATCTGGGGTGACAACTTCGGGTCGGTGAGCGGATTCGGCGTATCGGCCGCAACCGCAATCGGGACGAAGAGAAGGACGACGAGCAGGGGGAGGAAGCGGGTCCACGGGAACCCGCGAGGGGCAACGGGCTGCTGTGCCTTTTCCGTCTTCCCTGAGCGGGGGGCG